>JACPZF010000063.1 GCA_016195615.1 Candidatus Gottesmanbacteria bacterium
GATTTTACCGTTGGCATGAATATAACTTTCAACCACGCCTTGCTTAGTTTCGCGGTCGGCTTTTTTTTCAGCTTTTTCCACAAAGTGTTTTTTTAAATAGATTTTGGCTTTGGCCAAATCACCCTCGCTCTTTTCCAGAGCTTTTCTACACTCCATCACTCCGGCGCCGGTAAGTTCTCTGAGTTGTTTGATAAGATCTAAAGAAATCCCCATATTATACTTTTGACTTTTAACTTGTATTTTTGACTTTTGACTTTTGATCTTTGACTTCTCCCTTTTCTGCCGTTTTCTTGCCTTCCACCACCGCATCCGCCATCAGTTTAATAATAATTTTAATACTGCCCACGGCGTCATCGTTTGCCGGAATGGCAATATCAACCACATTTGGATCACTATTGGTATCGACTACCCCGATCGTTTTTACTCCCGCAATAAGCGCTTCCCTAACAGCGTTTTCTTCACGCTTAACATCCAAAATAAATAAAACTTCGGGAAGGGATCGCAGTTCCCGAACACCGCCATAAAATTTAAGAAGTTTGGTCAACTTTTGTTGGAATTTAACCACTTCGGCTTTGGTGTAGATGCCTTCGACGTTTTTAATATTATCTTCCAGGGTTCTAATTTTGTCTAAATTTTTTTTTACTTCTTCCCAGTTGGTGATTAAACCGCCAATCCAGCGCTCGGAAATATAAAAAACGCCGGCTCTCTCGGCTTCTTCTTTAAGAATGTTTTTAGCTTGTCTTTTGGTACCGACAAAAATGATGATTTTACCATTTCCCGCGCTGTCTTTAAGAAATTCAAAAGCTCTCTCAAGCGCAGCTTTGGTCTTAACTAAATCAATAATATGGACGTCTTCCCGGCTGGTGTAGATAAATTCTGCCGCTTTGGGATTCCACCTGGTAACCTGGTGGCCAAAATGACACCCGGCTTCGAGAAGTTCGCGAAGGGAAATGTTAATCATCTTTATCTCCTTAATCCGCCACTCAACAGAAGATTTTAATCAGGAGATTACTATTGAGTGTGAGAAATTAAATTATTTATATACCCTTCTTACTGCATTTTGTCCAGCTTATCTGAACAAAATCAGTCTAGAAGGGTTTATACTCAAAACAAGCTTAGCTTTTTTGAGTATAACACAAATCAAGCAAATTTTCAAACAGCGAGACAATCGTCACCGGACCAACTCCGCCAGGAACGGGTGTGATAAATGAAGCTTTCTTTTTAACGCTTTCAAACTCTACATCTCCAGCTGTTTTCCCATTAACCAGATTAATCCCGGCATCAATGATAATTACTCCCTCTTTTACTATTTCGCCTGTAACTAAATTTGGCTTACCTACAGCACATATGATTATATCCGCATTTTTGGTAAACTCTGATAAATCTTTTGTAGTACTCCGGCAGAGTGCCACCGCCGCGCCTAAATCCGATAACAGCATGGCTAACGGTTTGCCTACTTCGACCCCGCCGCCGATAACGACAGCGTTTTTGTAGGCCAATGGTTTTGCGGGTGACAGCGCGAGTCTTGTCCGGGTTTTTTGTCCGCCAATCGGCGGATCAAAAGAACCCCTGGCAAGACGAGCGCTGGCAGGACCCGCAAAACTTATGATTATATCCCTAATCGCCCGCACCGTTGCCGGCAGTAATTGCGATTTTCCATACAAAACTCTTCCCAAATTTTCATAGGTCATGCAGTCAGGATCTTTTGCTGGACTTATGTTTTCCATTATCTTTGTTACGGGGAATTTTTTCGGGACAGGAAGCTCAAGAATTATACCGTCGATGCTTTTATCTTGATCCTTACTCTTTACAAAATCACAAGCTTCGTTTAAATCAGAATCTTCTCTGAAGATTTTTCTCTCGACATCAACGCCGATTCTCTCTGCCGCTTTTTCCTTCATGGAAATATACATCGCCACGTCTTTTTCATCGCTTATACCAACTGCGATAAGTTTTGGTTTTCTTTTTAAAGTTTTCGCTATAGCGTGAACTTGCAAAATTAATTTTTCTTCTTTTTGTCTGGCAAACGATCGACCATCAAAAACTTTGGTTGACATAGTTTTTAAGAAACCTAAGTTTCCTAAGTTACTTAGGTAACTTATTATATTATAATTGTTATTACCATGATCGACAAAATCAGCGGCGCATCTTATTTTGATCCCCTCCCCAAAAACCGTCTGCTTTTGGAAAAAAAGTTTGCTCCTCTTGATAAATCCTTAATCTGGAATCTCAATAACTTCTTTTGGCAAAATACCTCGCTTTGGGAAAAAACTTACGGACAACACTACGAAAAATCTCTACCCACAGGAATTTCTTCCTCCCACGAGCCCGATTTTGTGAAAAAATCTACTGAGCATTTTTTTAATTTCCTAGTTAATCTCAAAAACCGAAAACTTCTTCCTCAAAAAATAATTGTTTTGGAACAAGGACCAGGAACCGGCTTGTATGCCAAACAGTTTCTCGATTATCTTAAAAATTTTTCCACTAGCGAGTACTCTTTTTATGATAATCTTACTTTTATTCTTTCTGATAGTTCCTCAGAACTTCTGGCTGGTGCTCAAAAACTCTTAGCCGATCACCAAAAACATCTCGTGATCCACCACCAAAAAAAGCATCACGATTTACCCTTTAAATATAAAGGTCAGATTCTTTTTGCCCGCTCTGGAAATCTTTGGGACCAACTGCCGTGCCGCTTA
>JACPZF010000008.1 GCA_016195615.1 Candidatus Gottesmanbacteria bacterium
AATACCGAGCGTAAACACCAATCGCTTGGTAAAAAAACACCGGAGTCGGTGTACTTTAACAAAAATTAACAGAGAAAGGAGGTGATAAAATCTATCTTGAAATCGTCGTTTAGTGGTCTTGACAAGGGGTACACTTTACTCGCTTAACTCCTCAGTGATACTCCCAACCCCAAAGGATTCTTTTTGAAGCAAGCTTATTAATTCATTATCGTATATTGATGCTCTCCTTATCACCAATGTTTTCCCGTTAACTAGTCTTTCTGTAAATCTTGCGACTGGTTCAATTCTTATTCTTGGATCGCTGGCATTCCTGACGACTATATCATGAAATCTGGATTTTTTTAAAGCTATGCCCTCTCCTGGAGCTATTACTTTTCTCCCGAGAACTTCCTGTATTGGCATACTATAATTAGTCGCCACCACAATTTTATTTCCGTAAATATCTCTCGCATTAGTTTCTATTTCTGTTAATGAATTCCTGTTATCAAACGTTATTCTACCTTTATCTTTAGAAACTCTTGCCACGTTCACTTTATATTTTCCGACTCCAATGTGATGTTCAATTATTACTTTTGTGTCCCCTGTTTCTGTCATAATTTTTTAAATTCCTTAAAGACTTGCATTCCTTTTGTGGACTCGGGAGGTGTTGATCCTCCTGTTATTTGCCTCTCCCGTTTAAAATCAGCCAAACCCATAAGGGTATAAATTCTATCGTTTTTCCTTCTACTTCTTTCTTCGCGAAATGGTTTTTGGTGAGTATCACTCCCTTGTCCAATTTGAACTCTTTTAGGCCTTCGAGCAAACTTTCGACTTCTCGATCATGAGGTTGATCCGTATAGGAAACATTATATAAAGACAAACCGGGATTAAGAACCGCAAAATCTACTTCTTTTTTCCCTTTCCAGTAAGATACTGCCACATTGTTCTTCTTGAGCTCGTTAAAGGTTACGTTTTCGGCACATTGGCCTATATCGGGTCTAAGTTGAGCCGTATTAAAGTTACGCAGTCCGTTATCAACCACATAAATTTTTCTGGGTCTTTGCACGTCTTGTGTTTCTTTGGTTTTGTAGGAAAAATAGGTGCTTTCAAAGAAAAGATAGGCTTTTGTAAAATATTCCAGGTAGTTTTTAACTGTGTCTACTGATAATTTATTAGGTTTACTCAAACTGCTTAAAGTATGGGTTTTAGTAAAGTCTGAAAGTATTTGCAGGCCCAACACCTCAACGTCTCTCGCATTGCGAAGATTATTGGGAATAAGCACATCGCGGGTGACACCGTCTCGATAATACCCGGAGGCAATGGCTTTTTTCTCCGCTTCAGTTTTAGCAAGAACTATCTCCGGATATCCGCCTTCATATAAGTAATTGCCAAGGTGGTGAAGAATTGGTATTTGCTGACTGAAATTTAAGTCCCAGATTGACTGGGCTGTTGTTTCTCCTCTTACTTCGACATTATGAACCAGCAGATATTCATAAAAATTAAAGGGGTACACGTCTATCTGAACATTCCGGCCAGTCAAAACTTCGGCGCTTTCCGCTTCTATCAGCGATCTCCGGGATCCGGATAAAAGAAACTTAATATTTTCCTTTCGCTCATACCGGCTGCCTATCCAGCGGTTAAAGTCCTTAACTCCCTGTATTTCATCTAAGAACAAATACACTCTTCCGCTAGGATTATAGCGTTCGAGGTAATAGGTATAAAGCGATTCCAGAAGATCAGCTCCAAGTTTAAGATATTGACTCACTTGAATATCTTCCAAAAACAAATATACAACATTTTGGGGTGGAACTTTTTGTTCCTCGATCAACCAACCGACCAGCTGTTGCATCAGAACTGATTTACCGGCCCGCCGCACGCCACTCAGAATTACCGTATGGCGTATATTTATAAGTTCTCTGAGCGTTTTAAGATACTTTTAGCGAGGTATCGTCCCCTTCCAGGCGCCACGTTTAACGTTCTCAAAATGAGGATTCCAGTCGGTTATTAATTTTTCTAAGACTGCGGTTAACATTAAACATAGTTTATACTAAATGATCAAAACTGTCAAGTATAATCGAAGGTTTTACGCATAAATGCCTTTTTTTTGTGACATCGGGAAGTGTTGATCCTCCCTTAGGTAATAAAATCAAGATAGTTTTCCGGATTAATCACCAAGAACTCTGACTGTGGATAATTCATTGTCCAAGCTTTAGGAGCTGGTATTTTGTCTTTTACAGACCATTTGCATTCAAAGGCAAACAGTTTACCCTCTCTTTCTTCAATTAAATCTATTTCTCTTTGTTCGTAGGTCCGCCAAAAATAGGATCGGCCGTAAATATGTTTATAGGAACGTTTTTTCAGACGTTCCGTGATAATAAAGTTTTCCCAGAGTTGTCCGATGTCATTTCGGGACTCGAGAGAATTGAATTGGGAAATAACACCGTTTCTAATACCGTTATCGAGGAAATAATATTTTGCCTTGCTGACAATTTCAGACCGTAAATTTCTGCTAAACCCACCAAGCCTGGTAATGATAAATGTTTTTTCCAGAAGATCAAGGTATCTTCCCACTGTTTTTGTGTCAATAGCAAGTTGGGTAGCAAGTTCGTTTAACGAAACTTCGTTTCCAATCTGAAAGGCTAACAACCGCAATAAATCAAGGAGAATTTTTGCTCCTTTAATCTTTTCTAGAGCGAGAATATCTTTAAAGATATAGGAATTTACTAATTCTTCAATTAATCGAATCTTTTCCTCCTTAGTGCTAGCTGTTATCACCTTTGGGTAGGTACCAAAGATAAGAAAATCCGCTATTTTTTGCTTAAGGTTATATTTGTTACTATCTTGGGCTAAAAGTTCTAATTGGGAAATTGGATAGAGAGTAAGTGTGGTTTTTCGATCGGTTAAAGGTTCACCAACCTGATTTGCCAGATCGAATGAGGAAGAACCGGTGGCAATAACTTTTAGATTGGGTAGATTATCGATAAGAATCTTTAATCCTCTGCCGACATTTGGTATATATTGCGCCTCATCAATGGCAATAAGATCATATCCTTGAGCAAATTCAAGAATTCGCCCAAGATCATCAGAAGAAAGCAATTCCCGTATCTTAACGTTATCCCCTGTTTCCAGCCTGTATTTTAGAGTAGTCTTGGCTAAAAAACCATCAAGAAGAGTCGTTTTTCCCACCCTTCTTGGTCCGTAAAGGATTAATACTTCCTTTGGTCTAAAAAATGAAGCCAAGTCTTCGTATACTCGCTTAATCACAAATCAAATCTAGCAAAAATCCATAAATTTGTCAAATTTTAAGGATTTACATTCCATAAATTAAGTAAAAAATCTAAACTGTGGACTCGGGAGGTGTTGATCCTCCCACCTCTTCAATGTGAATGAAGCGCTCTACCGCTGAGCTACGAGTCCAAATTATCCGCTTATTGACACAAATTATAGCATAATTTAAACTGCACTTATGTTCGATTTGGTTAAAAGAATCGGCGCTTTTTTTTTAGATGCGATTGAAACCGTCGTTATTGCCTTGGCCATTTTTGTCGTTATTTACCTCTTTTTAATTCAGCCCCATCAGGTCAAAGGCAGTTCCATGTATCCGAATTTTATCGACGGCGAATATATTTTAACCGATAAGATTTCCTATCGCCTCCATCTCCCACAACGAGGCGATGTCATTGTCTTTAAGGCTCCCAAAGATCATGAAATCGATTTTATTAAAAGAATCATCGGCCTTCCTGGTGAAGTGGTAAAAGTATCAGGCGGTTTTGTTTACATCAACGAAAAACAGCTTTCAGAAGTTTATTTGCCTAAGGATTATGTCACCAAACCAGGAAGTTTTTTAACTCTCGATCAAAATGCCATTGTGGCGCCTGATGAGTATTTTGTTTTAGGAGACAACCGTTCTCATAGTTCTGACTCTAGGGAATGGGGATTTGTGAAAAAAGAGGAAATTATCGGCAAAGCTTGGTTTCGCTACTGGCCTGTTTCCCAGCTTGGTTTTGTTCCCAAAGTTAAATACTCTCTTTCCTTTTAGCTAAAGATCTTTTTGAGCATATTGCCTATTTCTTCCAACTTACTCGTCGTGGTGTCTAATTCGCCGCGAAAACTTAGGCTGATTTTGGCTTCAACCCCTGATTGACTGATGGTTGCTTTTCCTTTTATAATGCGGGAAATTTCTCTTTCTAACTCTTCCAGATGCTCACTTACGATCTTTTTTACTTTTGACTTGGGAGCAGTTTGGGTAGGATTTTGCATTCGCCGCACCATCTCTTCCGCCCGCCTTACCGAGCCATTTTCCCGAAGTATCTGTTTATAAGCTTCAATGATCAGTTTATGATCCTCAAGCTGTAAAAGCGCCCGCGCGTGGCCTTCGGTAATAAGGTTCGATATCAAGGCATCTTTAATGGCATCAGGCAGGAGTAAAAGTCTTAACGTATTACTAATATAGGGAGTACTTTTTCCAACTCTAATCGCAATTTCTGAGGTGGCAAGATTAAATTCTTCTAAAAGTCTTTTATAGGCTTGCGCGCGCTCGAGCGGATTGAGATCTTCTCGCTGCACGTTTTCCACTAAGGCCATCTCTAACATCCCGCGCGGGGTTGTTTCTTTCACCACCACTGGAACAACTTTCAATCCGACGAGTCTGGCCGCTCTCCATCTTCGTTCTCCGGCAATTATCTGATAACCAGCCGGGGTTTTGGCCACGACTAAGGGTTCCAAAATGCCATGAATTTTAATTGATTCAACCAGTTCGGCTAGGGTTTCAGAAAGTAAGTTGCCCCGCGGCTGTAAAGGGTTAGGCTGTAATAAACTAATTTCTAACTCCAAAATCTGCTGATCTTGATTGCTCATACCCCCAACCCCTTAGAAGGCAGAACTTCCACGACCATTTTTCCGAGTCTTTTTTTAAAATTAACTAAACCCGTGGTTATCGCTTGAATGGTAAAGTCTTTTCCGAGAGTCGTACCTTCCCCAGGATGGTATTTGGTTCCGGTTTGGCGGATAATAATTCCCCCTGACTTTACTTTTTGTCCGCCGTAAACTTTTACCCCAAGTCTCTTGGCCATTGAATCGCGATTTCCTTTAGTCGTGGCTCCAGCTTTAATATGTGCCATAATTCGAATTTTAATTTCTAATTTCTAATTTTAAACACGTAAATATTTCTTCGGACAACCGCCTGGGGCCGATAGTAAGGCAGTGGTCCAGTTTCGATACTATAGCCAAGATTTATGATCTTGTCAATTGCGTAGCTTACCAAATACTCGCGGCCGTTCATAAAAAACGAGGGAAGAGCAATTACGATTAAACCATCTTTTGCTTTTAGTATTTTTTTCCAGTCGCTGAAACAGCCAAGATATAACCGAGAGAGGCCATCAATAATATTTTCGAGGCCGGTTTTAGGCAGTATATCTGGTCCTAAGTATGGCTCCGTTACAATTACGTCAACTACTTTGGGTTCTATTTTTTCACTAATCTTTTCCGCCCTTCCGTTTAATATTTGATACTTACCGCTTGCTACTTTGTACTCTTTACAAAACCATTCCAGGTTAGTTTCGGCTTTCAAAACTGCCTTTTTATCATAATCACTGCCAATTACCTTAAATCCCAGACTTAAACCTTCTTGCAAAATAGTTCCCATGCCGCAAAAAGGGTCTAATAATGTTTTCCCGTTTAAGTTTCCGATATTTACCATCATCCGAGCTACCTTAGGGGGAAGCATGCCGGATTTAGGATCTGCTTCGGGTCGAGAATAATCGCGTTTATTCCAATCTTCAAAGTCCTGGACGAATTCCGTAGCCGCTAACCAAACCTTTTCCTTTTGGCTACTTATTATTATTTCCTGCACTTTTTGTTTGGTGATCTGAACGCTCGTTAAAACATTTCCCTCCTTGGCTAAGACAAACCGGCAGGAATATGAATCTTTTATCAGTTCCTGTTTTATTTCCTTAGCCATCGCTAGAAAATTTAGACTTAAGGGTTTGTTTTGACCATATAAACTAAGTCCGAAAGTAATTTTTTTTAAGGGTGTTGTTTTTAAAAAATTGGCGATAAGTGCTGCTATTTGGCCGCTTCCAAGAGGTGGGGAAAAAACCTTGGCGATTTTTATCGTTCCTCCTAATTCCTTAATGAGAAAAGTGTCCAATTCTTTTTCTGTTTCCAAATGGTAAATTTCACCGGAAAAATACACTGTTTTAAAAAAAATGTTTTTGCTGCGGAGAACTATTTCTAATTCCTTTCGACAAAGATCTGTAGCTTTCCCTAAAACAAATGTGTAGGAAAACATTATTTGCTGGTTTTTTTAGATACTTTTTTGACGATTTTTTTGTCTTTAGGGGTAGCGACTAAAGCGCCAATTTTGGTAATTTTAATCCGAGTCAAATTACTGACAACGATTTTTTTACCTTTCAGTTGTTCGACTATTTCGCCTTCGACTTGTAAATCTTTAACGTAGGGCTCACCAACGACAGTTTTTTGACCATCATTAAAGACTAAAACCTTGTCAAAAATTAAAGTTTTACCCTTCTCAGCGGCAACTTTTGTAACTTCAATAACTTCGTCTTGACGGACTTGAAGTTGTTTACCGGAAATAAGAACAATGGCGTAGCTCATATAAAAAAAGAAACTACAATATCGTCATTCTGGCTCGTCCAGAATCCATATATTATAATTTAATTCATCTTATTTCTCAATAGTTATCTTATTAAAATGGTATCTGGCTCTCTTTTATAATGAGAAATGTTGGTAATAATTCCCAATATTACAGCTACAGAAACTAAGGAACTGCCGCCATAAGAAACCAGAGGCAGGGTAATACCGGTTATAGGCAGAAGGCCGATATTCATACCGACATTGATTACTGTTTGGGTGAAAATAATCATAAAAATTCCAAGCGACAGCAGAAATCCAAATTTATCCTCGGCCTTTTGGCTAATTTTTAAAATTTTCATAAGTAAAAGAAAATAAAGACCTAGTAGCAAAACAACACCGATAAAGCCAAATTCTTCGGCAAAAGAAGCAAAAATGAAATCAGTGTGATATTCTGGTAAAAATAGAAGGTGCGATTGTGTTCCCCTCCCGAGGCCTCTACCCAGCAGTCCGCCCGAACCAACCGCCACCATGGCTTGAATGGCATTGTAACCAATGCCAAGAGGATCTGCCTGCGGACTGAGAAAACTTATAATTCTTTCTTTTTGATAGCCTTTGAGAAAACGCCAAAATAAAGGCAAAACGAAAATCGCCAAAGCGCCAATGAGCGGCATTAATACCACCTTAAAACCCGAAGCAAACAAAATTATTAACCAAAAAGAGAGAAAGACGACGACGTTTCCTAAATCGGGTTGTTTAAGGATAATAAAAACAATCAAAGAAAATAAGAAACTATCCACTAAAAATCGCTTCAGGTTAAAATCTTTTTTAAGATAAGATGATGCGAGGAAAACAATCATTAAAGGTTTAATCAATTCTGAAGCCTGCAGTCTAATAATTCCTAAGTCAATCCAGCGGACCGATCCCCGGGTTACTGATCCGATTAAAAAGGTTAGAACTAAAAAAACCAGGCTTATAAGATAAAAAACTTTATCCGAGTTGGAATAGACGTGGTAATCAATTTGCGAAAAAATAACATAGAGAAAAATTGCGATTAGGCCGTAAAAAACTTGGGTTAAAAATAGGTTTGGAGCAATGCTGAGAAGAATGCTGATGCCTAAAAAATAGATTACCAGCGCGGGGAGAAAAATTCCCAAATCCGGAATTTTAAAAAATTTCATCAGTCAATTCTATCAAGTCTGACTTGATTCTATCAAGTCTGACTTGATTTTTCACGAATCACGCGAAACTCGCCTTTTTTAAGGCTTTTGGCCAGAGTTTCTTTCTTAATATAATCAGTATAATCTTCAGGCCACGAAGGAAGCTCTAAGTCCACATATTCGTCAATCCGAGAGCCCAATTTTTTCCTTTCTTCTTGCAACGATCTAACCAATTCTCTAGCTTCTCCCTCAGCTTTTAGTTCCGGGGTAATTTCTGTGTCAAATTCTACTCTTATTTCTCCTTTATCTGCTAAAGTTTCTACTTCTTTTACGTTTAATTCATCTTTTATTAACCTTGCCGAATCTTCATTGATTAAAAATTTAAAATTAAAAATTAAAAATTTGCGAAGTGGTTGCCGTACTTTCAATCCCAATTCTTTTCTCTTGCTATGCCCTAGCTCACAAATTATCCTTACCGTTTCCATATCTTGCAGTAACTTCTTATTTCCAACTTCTAGCTTCTTACTTCCAATATTGGGCCAGTTTTCTAAATGTACGCTCTCTCTGTCTGTTAAATTTTTATACATCTCCTCTGCTAAAAAGGGCGTAAAAGGTGCAAGTAGTTTACAAAGAGTAACTAATACTCCGTGAAAAGTTGCCAAACAAGCATTCTTATCATCATTATCTTCATTACTAACTGCTACTCTATCTCTGCTCCTTCTTACATACCAAAGAGATAAATCGTTGACGAATTTTTCGATCGCGGTACTCGCCGTAAAAGCATCATAGTTATCTAGGGATTTAGTGGCAACCTCGATGGTTTGGTTCAATCTTGCTTTTATCCAAACATCCAAAATATTTATACTCTTATTGTTCGAGTCGAGTCTGACTCGACGAGAACTAATTTCAAGACTTCTCGCTTCGCTCGAAGAATAATTCCTGCTTAAGTTACTATATGTGACATAAAAATTATAGATATTCCAAAGCATCAGATGAAATTTGCGCCTAACTTCGTCGGCAATTTTAAAACCAAACAATAAGTTCTGGCTGGGATCATGGGTTACATAGAGCCAGCGCAAAACATCGACGCCGATTTTATCCGCGCCGTCGTCAAAAGACACAAAAGTTTTTTTATTGCTTTTGTGCATCGGCTTACTGTCTTCTCCCAACAGCGAGGCAAATCCTAAGACCGCTTTAAACGGTTCGTGGTTTTCCAAAACCGTCGCCATGACTAAAAGCGAATAAAACCAGTTTTTAAATTGTCCCGGGAAACTTTCCGTGATGAAATCAGCTGGATACCACTCTTTAAAATACTTTTTATCATCCATGTAAGAAACTTTTTTAGTTTTAGGATCGACTAGGGTAGAAAAAGTAACAATCCCCGCATCCAACCACACGTTACCAACATCAGCAATTCTTGCAAATACGCTTTTACAATTTGGACAGGCAATCTTTACTTCATCAACCCATGGTCGGTGTGGAGAATGCCCTTCGAATTCTTTCCAACCTTCTATGGCCTTTTCTTTTAATTCTTCCTTACTGCCTATTACCTCAAACGTGTGACAATGTCTACATTCATAAATAGGGAGACACAAACCATAATATCTTTTTTTACTAATCAGCCAGTCTTTCATATTAGTTATCCAATCGAGTTCTCGCTCCAAACCAAATCCGGGTATCCACTTAATATTTTTTACAATTTGACGCATTTTATCTCGCAATTCCTCAGACATTTTTATATACCACTCATCGACTACTCTCCAAACCAGTTCGGTTTTACAGCGCCAACAGACTGGGTAGCGGTGAGTATATTTCCGAGTCGCCAGTAAATATCGGCCATTTTCTTTTTGTTTTAAATAATTAATAATTATCTCGGGATGAACTTTGGCGCTTTGGTGGGAAAATTGTTCAAATCCGTCGATGTAATTAGCATCTTCGTCGATTAAACTAATTACCCCCATACCAAGCTCTTTACCCAGTTGAAAGTCTTCTTCACCAGCACCAGGTGCCACGTGCAAAAGTCCCGATCCTTCAACTGTAGTCACCAGTTCCTCACCTCGAAGTACTCCGGTAACTACTTCATGAAAAAGCTTAGGATTCTTGTTTTTTTCTTTCTTCACGATTTGAAAATCATCAAAGGGACCATTGTAAGAGCGCCCGATAAGATTTTTTGCTGGTATTTCTTTTACTATTTCACCTAGTTGCAAATCATTTTTAATAGTTTCATAGCGACTTTTCATTAAAATTAATTTTTCTTCACCATGTGTTACTTCCACATACTTTTCCTTGGAATTTACCGCTACCGCCACATTTGCGGGAATGGTCCATGGCGTTGTGGTCCAAAGCAAAAGATAAGTGTTTTTTTTGGAAGTTAGGGGTAATTTAAAATAGACAGTCTCGTGGGTTAATTCCTGATAATCTTCGGTCAAAATCTCGTGTTGGGAAATGGCAATACCGCAGCGATAGCACCAGGGAACGCTGTCGTGACCTTTGTAAAGAAGTCCTTGTTCATGACATTTCTTTAAAAAATACCAAATCATGTAATTGTTATCCGCGGAGTTGGTAAAATACGAATTTTCCCAATCCATAAAATAACCCAACCTTTTACTC
This sequence comes from Candidatus Gottesmanbacteria bacterium, assembly GCA_016195615.1. Taxonomy (GTDB): domain Bacteria; phylum Patescibacteriota; class Microgenomatia; order JACPZF01; family JACPZF01; genus JACPZF01. Next base: position 10,341 of record JACPZF010000008.1, read on the forward strand.
TGCTCTGTTTGAAGCGAGGAAAACTTAACAACTCGCTCTTTACAAAGTTTAACGAATTTATCAATGCTGGCTTTTTTATCGCCCGGAACTAAATTTTCGATATCTTTTTTGTTTTTTAGTCCCAATTCTTTTTCGACTTCGACTTCAACCCAAAGTCCCTGGCAGTCAAAACCGTTTTGAAAGCGCTCCCTGTATCCCTTCATATTAAAGTAGCGCTGCCAGAGATCTTTATAAGTTCTTCCCCAGGCATGATGGACGCCCATTGGGTTGTTGGCGGTAATCGGGCCATCGAGAAAAAAGAATTTCTTCTTTGCTGGGTCATTTTTATGCAGGTATTTCTTAACCACGCCCGATTCATACCACCATTTAAGGATTCTTTTTTCCATCTCGGGAAAGTTGGGTTTGGGATCAATCGGCATCATAAAAAGAATTCTAATTTTT
>JACPZF010000065.1 GCA_016195615.1 Candidatus Gottesmanbacteria bacterium
ATGTTTGGCAGTGGGGTAAAGATCAAATTGCTAATATCCAATTTCAAACACTTAAAGATCTAACAGGTACCTTTAGAAGGATTATTATGAGTCAAACTTACCCCTATCAAATCTGACCTGTTTGATTTGCGAAAGGTATACATGGATATTATAGGGGATATCGGAATTTTCCAGTTCTTCTTCAATCAGGCCAAGCGTTCCTGGCGTTAGTGAATTTTTACCCATAATTCCAATATCGTAATCGCTAAATTTTCTATTGGTGCCTTCGGCTCTCGAACCAAAAAGGAACGCTTGATAGCTTTTATCAGGTAAAAATTTTCTGATTGTGATCTTAATATTGTTTAAAATTTTATCATTACTCATTTTTTCTCCTCTATAAAAATTATAGTATTACTTTTATAGGATATCCCGCTTAGCCTCGCGTTGTCAAGTGGACTCGGGCCGAAATAAAGGCGTTTCGGGAATTAAAAGATTAAAGGATTAAAGAATTAGCGGATTAAGAAGTTAATGAAATTGTTAATTTCATCCCATTAATAAATACGGCTCGTTTTTCTTGCCGCCAAAATATTTTTGGTGAAGTTTGGTAATATTGAGTTCGCTCGGGAAAACACCAATGATTTCCACTCCAATTGGCTTTCCGCTTTTGTCTTTAATAATCACATCGTTGCTACCTTTATCGTCGGTTTCTTCTGATGTAGAGGCTCTTGCCGGGTCATCCCACCAAATATTCATTGAATTACCAATTGGGTCAAGAAAAATTTTTATTTTGGCCATAGTTTTTCTCCTTTTCTTTTAATTTTACTCGTTTGGTAAGCCGTAATCAAAAATCCATCTCCGTTTAAGTGTTTAGTCACTACCACTAGTGTTTCATGTTTATATTTCTTGTAATGAATGTTAATAAATTCATCTCTTATGCTTTTATAAACTTCCTCCGGTCGTGTTATCGTCTTGATTATTTCGGTTATATCAAATCTCAACTCTTTATGCTTTTCCTGTTTAATCTTTTCCCAATAACTCTTTGTCGTCCTAATCCGTTTTCCAAAAACATCTATGGCTTCGAATGGCCAATTAGTGCTTGGTGTATCGTTGTTCTTTATTATTCTCGACATTTCGGGCTTCACAGATTTATTATTTATAGGCTACCCCCTTAGCCTCGCGTTGTCAAGATTTAACAATGTTAACGGGTTAATGGGTGGGCGGGTTAACGAGTTTTTTTAATCTTCTTGCCGACAAATTCGACTAACTCGATACTTAGTTGATAGGCTTCGTTGGCCTCTTCTTGGGTGTAAGAGTCAACATCGCCTATGTCCGGATATCTTACCTGCACATAATAAAAAGAGAGTTTCGCGATCTTTGACCGGAAGGAAAGAAAGTCCTTGTCAAAATTGGCGCAACTATCAATTAGCGGCCTTAAAAAGTAAGTAGGCTTTGAGGGCTTTTTCGGCGGCTTGCTGGGCGACAAAGCAGCTTCCATAATAAATTTTTTCCCGCAGGCTGGCACGACACCATTCTAAATCATCGTCAGCTTTGCTTAACCACAGCTCGTGTTCATTTCTGCTCATATAAAACTTCACCCCTGCTCACGATTTCTTGGAAAAAAAAACTTTTAGTCAGCTTTTCTTTCAGCTCGTCTTCCGAAAGCACAAAAATATCAAACGGGTAGTCAAGTGATAGAGAAAGCCTTGCCTTACTATATCTATCGGCAAGTTTTTCTCTGGTGTTTTTTATGATCAATAGATCAATGTCGCTATCTTTTTTAAATTGTCCCGTGGTAAGCGAACCAAATAAAATAATTTTTTTGGGTTTTAAAACCTTTAAGTCCTGAGTTATTTTTTGCTTAATTTTCTGGACTTTGTCCATTTTTTCCTCTTTTTCCTAAAATCAATTTATTACTTTAACTAATAATATCGAGTCAGACTCGATAATATAGGATATCCCTCTTAGCCTCGCGTTGTCAAGTGGACTCGGGCCGAAATAAAGGCGTTTTGGGAACTAAAGGATTAACGAGTTAAAGAGTTAACGCTGGAAGGAGAGCCAAAAAACCTTTCGGTGAAAGGATTTTAAGCCCATGATAGTTGTTCATTTCTAAAAGATGCTTATCTCCGGAAACGAGGTAGTTGGCATTTCCGGAGATTGCGCAGGCAATAAATTTGTCATCGCCGGGGTCTTTTGCGACAACCCTTATTTCTTTTGGGCTCGCACGTCTTTCACTGCTTTGGCAATGTTTTTTTCAATTTGTCTGGCATTTTTCCCAGCATTTTCGTTTTTAATATCCTCAAAAACGGCAAACTTGTTTTGCCATTCTTTTGGCGAATATCTTTTGGTAGGGTCCGTAAACTTTTTATAATCTTCTATACTAATAAGAACGGCCGCCTGGCGGTTATATTTCCTGATAACGACGCGGTTGTTTCCATACATAACTCGCCCCATAATATCTGCCAAATTAGTTCGTAAATCGTCAATGGTAACTTGTGTGTATGACATACATTTTTACTTTAGCACATATCTATAGGTTTGTCAAGTTTGTTATTTTCTTACAAATCTAATGGTTGTTCCTCGGCCTCGCGTTGTCAAGTGGACTCGGGCCGAAATAAAGGCGTTTTGGGGGTTAAAGGATTAACGAGTTGTGAATTCGTTATTTCATATACGATATCAAGTCTTGATAGATTTTTTCCGCTACGACAAGCGCTTCTTCTGCGTGCTTTTTTGTAGGAAGTCCTTCCGGGAGACTGCCTGGTAGGGCGTCCGGATAACGGGTTGGTAAATAATAACGATCAATAGCCATTAAGGAAGAAGTTTCAAGATGGGACCATATCATTTCTGGTTTTTCCATTTTCTTCCATAGTTCTTTTAAAGAATGGATTTTGTGGGTTGGTTTTCCTTGCGAAGAAATCATCGCTTTAAAACATTTTTCAATTGCTTGCTGGCTATGAAAACAAACCAAATGATAAATTTCTTCTTTTAACATGTCTTCGGCTGCTTTTAGGTCGCTTTTGGCAAAGAATAACCACTTATCAATATTAGTTTGTTTCATATACAACCCTACCCCTTTTAATAATTTCCTCTTTAACAAAAAGGTTCTCTTTTGACATCGTTGCAAATTCTTCCGGGGTATAAACTAAGATATCGCAACCAATATCTGGAGATGTAAGAAGGGCCACTTCTTTTAGTCTATCAATAAAAGGCTTGTTGGTTTTTTTTATGATGGCAACGTCCAAATCGCTCCATGTGTGGATTTTTCCCGAAGCCTGAGAACCAAAAACTATCACCTTTTCCGGGTGATATTTGTCTTTTAATATCCCGACAAACCTCTCTAATTCTGAATTAAGAATATTTGTTCTACTATTCATGTTCTCCTTTAATTTGCTTTGTCCTTTCCTCTCGTCTTCTACTTTTCTTACATTTATAGGATATCTCTCCCCGCCTCGCGTTGTCAAGTGGACTCGGGCCGAAATAAAGGCGTTTTGGGAATTAAAAGATTAAAGAATTAAAGAATTAGCGGATTAACGAATTGAAAATTCTTTGTTTCGTTTTTTTAGTTCTAGGTATTTTATAAAACCACCAATTTGTCTTGCAAGATTGACCATTTTTTCTTCACTGATCGTAAATTCTTCCTTGGTTATATAGCAATGTTAAAACGAAATATCAGATTTCATAATGAAATATTCGAGAGGTAACACTGGTAACAAATGTTTCTTTGGTTTTTTCAAATGTTTCAAATTGGGTATTGGAAATTGCATCTTTTCCCCATCTCCACACA
>JACPZF010000066.1 GCA_016195615.1 Candidatus Gottesmanbacteria bacterium
GACTTGGCCGCAGTTGGAAAGGCTTCCTTTGTATCTATTTTTAATCTTTATTTTTTGTTTACTGAAAGTATACCAGCGGCATATCCTTTTGGTTCACGGTATGTTTATCGTGATTTTGTCGGTTTTACTACTTACCCCTTTTTTCTCAATTCAATGGTTAGTCTGGCCAATAGCACTTGCCCTTTTTTTCCCAAAAGATATTAAGTATTTAATTATCTATACAACTTGCGCCAGTTTGCTTTTAGTTTCACGTTATTATCTATACCTTGCCAACATTCCGCCAGAGTTTCGGCCAGTGCCAATACTTTCAAACTTAGGCTCTTTTAAAATAGATTCGCTAAATAAATTATTGGCTTTTTTTATCTGGATTTTTCTTTGGTTTTGGCTGCTAAAATTCTTACGTTTTTCTAAATTTAAAACCTTTTAGCAAGTTATTGTATAATGTGGCAAATTAAGGAGGATTTATGATTATCACGAGGACGCCGCTTCGTATGCCTATTGCCGGAGGAGGAACAGATTTACCAGACTTTTATGAAAAATACGGCTCGTTTTTTATCAGCGCCGCGATTGATTATTACGTTTACTTAGCGGTAAAATATCGACCCATCAAGGGTATCCGTCTAGCCTATTCACAGATTGAAGAGGTGAAAAAAATATCTGAAATTAAACATCGTTCTGCCCGCGCCGTACTTGAGTATTTAAAAGTTGAATTTAAACGAGGTCTGGAGATAGTTTCAATTGGTGATTTACCGGCAGGATCGGGAATGGGATCGTCGGGAAGTTATACTGTTGGGCTTCTTAACGCTATTTTTCGTTTAAAAAAAACAACAGTTCCGGTAAATATCTTGGCCGAGGAAGCCTGCCACATAAATATGGATCTTTTAAAAGAACCTAGCGGCAAGCAGGATGAATACATTGCCGCGTATGGCGGTATCATGTGTTTTGAGATTAACAAAAAAGGTGAAGTTAAAGCCTATCCGTTAAAAATTAACTATGCAACCGTTAGCGCCCTGCAAAATAATTTATTGATGTTTTACACCGGAATTTCAAGAAGCGCGTCGCAGGTTTTAGCAAAACAAAAAGAAGCAACAATGAGAGAAGATCCCAAAATGATGTCTAATTTAAAAAAAATCCAAGAAATCGCTTACAAAATTAAGGAAGAATTGGAAAAAGGTAATGTCACGGAATTTGGAAAATTATTGGATAAACATTGGCGAGTAAAGCGCGAAAGGGAAGCCATAACTAGTCCGCAAATTGACAAATGGTATCACGTCGCGATGAAAAACGGAGCCCTTGGCGGAAAAATTATGGGTGCCGGCGGAGGCGGTTTCTTTGCCTTTTACTGCGAAGAAAAACAGGAAAGGTTACGAAAGGCCTTAATCAAAGAAGGATTGGAAGAAGTTAAATTCCATTTTGATTTCGAAGGAAGCAAACTGCTGGTAAATATTTAATAAGGAAAAATGGACAATAAGTATTTCATAAAACAGTATCTTTTGGAAGCGAAGAAAATCATTAATAAAATAGCAATTAGGGATATCGATCGGGTGATCAATATTTTATTCGACGCCTGGCAGCAGGAAGCGACAATTTTTATCATGGGTAATGGCGGTTCTGCTTCCACCGCCTCTCATTTTGCCGCAGATCTGACTAAATATACCGTCATGGGAACATCATACGAACAAAGAAAGAAGCGTTTTAAGGTGATGAGTTTAACCGATAATATGGTTTTAACCAGCGCCTGGACTAACGATTTTGGTTTTGATTCGATTTTTGCCGAACAAATGGATCCCTGGCTAAAAAAAAATGACGTCGTCGTCGCTATTTCGGTACACGGCGGTTCGGGGGAAATGAAAGGCGGGAAATGGTCGCAAAATATCCCTAAGGCTTTCGAACTGGCCAAAGAGCGCGGCGCCAAATTAATAGGTCTAGCGGGTCACACCGGAGGCATTATGAAAGAGATGGCTGATGTCTGTGTCGTGGTACCTACTATTAACGAAGAAACACTCACCCCCCACGTCGAATCGTTTCATGTAGTTATTCATCATTTAATTATTCATCGTTTAAAACAACTTATCGAACAATGGGGAAAACAATAACCGCAGTCATTTTAGCCGGAGGTAAAGGCGAAAGATTACGTCCCTTAACTGACACGCTTCCCAAACCGATGGTAAAAATTGCTAATAAACCTCTTTTGGAATATGTCGTCAGGCATTTAAGACGTTACGACATAAAAGAAATAATTCTAAGCGTTGGATATTTACCGGAAGTAATTAAGAAACATTTTGGCAACGGTAAAAAATTTGGCGTACACATTTCTTATATTATAGAAAATATTCCTTTGGGAACGGCAGGCGCGGTACGACTTTTAAAAAATAAAATCAAAGATACTTTTCTGGTTTGTTACGGAGATATTTTACGGGATATTAATCTTAAAGACCTGGTAAAATTCCACCAAAACCGAAAAGGTATAGCAGTAATTTGTGTTTATAAAAACACCAAGCCTAATCCAAAGAGTATAATAACTTTTGATAAAGATAAAAAAATATCCAGATTTATCGAGAGGCCAAGTAATCAATCTAAAAAATGGGTTTGGTCTAATGCCAGCCTTTATCTATTTGAGCCCGAGATTTTTGCTTACATCGCAAAAAATACAAGGGTAGATTTTGGAAAAAATGTGATTCCGAAAGTAATCGCTGACGGTAAAAGAGTTTATGCATTCAA
>JACPZF010000068.1 GCA_016195615.1 Candidatus Gottesmanbacteria bacterium
AAACCGCTAATTACGGCCATTAATGCTTTAACCGAAGATTTTACGAAGTTAAAAGAAAAAGACTTCAGCGCTAAAACCGCCGAGTTTAAAGTGCGTTTAGAAAAAGGAGCGATGCTGGACGAGATTATCCCAGAGACTTTTGCTCTAGTTCGTGAAGCCGCTACCCGGACGATCGGCGAAAGACATTTTGACGTTCAGCTTTTGGCAGGAATTGTTTTACACCAGGGAAAAGTGGCAGAGCAAAAAACGGGAGAGGGCAAAACTCTTTCCGCCGTACCAGCACTCTATCTTAATGCCTTAGCGGGCAAGGGTGCACACCTAGTAACAGTCAACGACTATTTGGCTCGCCGCGACTGCGGCTGGATGGGCGCGATTTTTCAGCTTCTTGGTTTATCGGTCGCAGCAATTATTCATGAAGCTTCATTTATTTATGATCCAAATTATGAAGATAAGGATGCTAGCGATTGGCGCCTAAAACACCTTCGCCCGGTTTCGCGGAAAGATGCCTACCTAGCCGATGTTACTTACGGCATTAATAGCGAATTTGGATTTGATTATCTTCGCGATAACATGGTGAGCGAAATAGCAGATATGGTTCAGCATGAACACTTTTTTGCCGTCGTCGACGAGGTGGATTCTATTTTAATCGACGAAGCCAGAACCCCGCACATCATTTCTGCTCCTGATGCCGAGCCGACGCAGAAATATTATGAATATGCCGCATTGGTTGAACGCTTAACCAGAGAGTTAGATTTTAAAGTTGATGAAAAATTAAAAACCGCGCACTTGACAGAGCACGGTATCGGTAAGATAGAGAAGGCTTTGGGTGTTTCCAACCTTTACGAAAAAGATTTTAGCGTCATTCATCACATCGAAAATGCGCTTAAAGCCAAGACCCTGTTTTCTCGCGACAAGGATTATATTGTTAAAGAAGCCCAGGTAATTATCGTTGATGAATTCACGGGGAGACTAATGTTTGGCAGAAGATATAGTGAGGGTTTGCATCAGGCGATTGAAGCTAAGGAAAATCTACCAATCCAACAAGAATCAAGAACGCTGGCGACAGTTTCTTTACAAAATTATTTCCGCATGTATGAAAAACTAGCCGGTATGACCGGAACCGCGGTAACAGAAGCAGAAGAATTTCATAAAATTTATAAATTGGAAGTGATGACCGTACCCACGCATCGTCCGATGGTTCGAAAAGATCACACCGATGTCGTTTATAAAACGCAAAGAGCCAAATATTCAGCCGTAGTTTCCGAGATAGAGAAAATGTATAAAGAGGGAAGACCAGTATTAGTGGGTACGACTTCGATCGAAAAAAATGAAATCATCTCCGAATTTTTAAAGCGAAAAGGTGTTAAACACGAAGTTCTCAACGCTAAAAATCATCTCAGGGAGGCAGAAATCATTTCTCACGCCGGCGAAAAAGGATCTATAACCGTAGCAACCAATATGGCAGGAAGAGGAGTTGACATTATTTTGGGGGGGCCGATGCCGACAGAAGTCAAAAGTCAAAAATCAAATGTCAAAAGTAATGAAAAAGAACTAAAAGAGTGGCAAAAAAAACACGAGGAGGTAGTAAGGCTTGGGGGACTGCACGTTATTGGTACTGAAAGACACGAATCAAGAAGAATTGATAATCAACTAAGAGGCCGGGCAGGCCGACAAGGAGACCCCGGCTCGTCGCGTTTTTTTGTAAGTCTCGATGATGACATCATGCGGCTTTTTGGCGGCGATCAGGTAGCAAAATTAATGACCATGTTTAATCTCCCCGAAGATGTACCGCTTGAACACGGCATGGTGTCAAGAGCCATTGAACAGGCGCAGGTTAAAGTCGAGGGATTCAATTTTGATATCCGAAAAAATCTCGTGGAATACGATGACGTGATGAATAAACAGAGAGAAATTATTTATAAAAGAAGACGGCAGATTTTGACGAATTTAGAAACGAATAAATCTTTGCGCGAAGAGATTTTAGAAAAAGTCCATAAAGAAATAGAAAATGTAGTTGTAATGTACATGCCCGAAGGTTATAGCGAACCAGAGCGGGAGAAAATTATCGAAGAATTCGTTTCCATTATACCTTTTGATCTTAATTCCAAGGAGCAAATAAACAAACAATTAATGCAGCTTTCGACAAATGAAGATGTGAGCAATTTTTTATTTAACGTCGCAAAAGACGTTTACGAGCAAAAAGAAAAACAACTCGGAGTGGAAGTCATGCATCAAATTGAAAGGTGGGTAGGCCTTTCGGTGATCGATTCTATGTGGATGGACCATCTTGACGCCATTGATGATCTTCGCGAAGGAATTGGTCTTCGCGGCTATGGCCAAAGAGATCCGCTAGTCGAATATAAACAGGAAGCTTTTACCATGTTTGAGCGATTAACTGAGTCAGTAGACGATGAGATTGTGCACCGCATCTATAAAGTGCAGGTCCAAATCGCTCCCGAACAATTGCAACAGATGCAAAAACAGCAGGAAGAAATTTTGAAAAAAGCGCAGGTGCAAAACGTATCACCAGGAGAAGTTTCGGTAACCGCCAACCCACCAACCCAGCAGCTAACCAATAAACCAACTAGTAAACCTGGCCGCAATGATCCCTGCTGGTGCGGCAGCGGCAAAAAATACAAACGGTGTCATTATCCAAATTAAAAATACACTAATATGATGAAGTTCAAAAATAAAACAGTCATAGTGACGGGAGCAAGTACAGGTATTGGACGATCAACAGCTCTGGCCTTTGCCAAAGAAGGAGCATTCGTAATACTTGCAGCTCGGACAATCGACAGACTTCTTGAAACAAAGAAGCAAATCGGGGGGGGGTTCCTCTGATGCAATAAAAGTTGACTTAAGTAGTATTGAAAGTATAAATAGCTTTATTTATGCAGTAAAACAAAAATATAAAAAGATAGATACGTTATTAAATATCGCAGGTATCTGGCATGGTAAGGACGAGGTTTATGCAGGGAAAAAATATGAGTCATTTGATCAGAAAGTAATAATTGATACATATATGGTTGGAACTATTGCTCCCTCACTTCTTGCTCATGCGTTTATTCCTCTCATGCCGCAAGGTTCAGCCATAATAAATCTATCAGGTACATTTGAATCAGGAGCAAAAGGTTGGCTTCCCTATTATGTTTCCAAACGTGCTATTGAGGATTTAACAGTGGGACTTGCAGAAGAGTTAAAAGATAAAGGAATACGAGTGAATGGAATTTCTCCTTCTGATACAGCAACAGACGCATACAAACATTATTTTCCTCAATATATTCAGGATGCGATAGCGCCCGAAGAAATTGCAAAGTTTGCCGTTTACTTTTGCTCTAATGAAGTAAAGGATATTACCGGAAAGATTTATGTCTTGAAAAAAGATAAAAAGCCAATGGAAGCATTTCATTATTAGATTTATGTGGTGCAAATTGAATTTTAATAAGATAAATATCTAATTACGAAACTAATTTATCTAATTTTACGTATTCATAAAGCGCATGAAAATACTTTCATTTATTAACGCAAAGTTTATAGCAATGAAGGAATGGTTTTTTAAAAGCAGCCTTCTGGTAAAAGTTATTGTTATTTTGGCCATTACTGCCTTGGGTTGGTTTTTTTTGCCAAAATTGCAAGCTAAAGTTTCTAAACCCTCGCAGTTTAAAACCGCAAAAATAAAAAAAGGAACCATCGTTTCCTCGGTAAGTAGCTCGGGTAGAGTTCTAAGCGCCAATATTTTTAACATCACGACAAACGCCAGCGGCATTGTTAAAAACGTTTACGTTAAAGACGGAGAGCAAATCATTAGCGGTCAAAAAATTGCCGAGATCAAGCTCGATACACAAGGTCAACAGAAAAACACGCAGGCGTGGTCAAATTATCTTACGGCCAAAAACATCGTCGATGCGGCTAATACAGCTCTCTTTACTTTGCAGTCAGACATGCTTTCTAAATGGAAAATATATATGGATTTAGCGCAAAGTTCAACTTATCAAAACTCTGACGGTTCGCCCAAAACTGACGCGCGGACCCTGCCGCAATTTTATAGTCCTTATGATGATTGGCTCTCTACCGAGGGCAAATACAAAAATCAACAAGGGGTTATCGACCAAACCAAGGCTTCTTTAAACAATGCCTGGATTTCTTACCAGCTGACATCACCTATTATTTCCGCACCTACTTCAGGAACTATTGGCAACATAGGGTTAATTGAAGGGATGGAAGTTGGTAGTCAAGTTGGAACTTCAACTACTGATCAAACAATTAACCTAAGGGTGGCAGTTATTCAAAATGAAGCAAATCCAATTCTTTCGGTTAATCTGACAGAGATAGACGTTCCGAAAGTAAAAATTGGCCAAAAAGCAACTGTTACTATCGATAGCCTTCCCGACAAAATTTTTACGGGAAAGGTCGTGACGGTCGATCGCATTGGTACGATTAGCAATAATGTTACAAGCTATCCCGCCACCATTCAACTTGATAGCACTTCTTTTGACATCCTGCCCAACATGGCGGTTAGTGCTAGTATTATTATTGAAACAAAGAGAAACGTTCTAGTAGCTCCGTCGGCTGCGATCCAAAACCATGGCGGAGAATCTTTTGTTAAAGTGTTAAAAGACGGCCATCAAGAACAAGTGGCAATAAAGATAGGTATAACATCAGATACAGACACAGAAATCATCTCAGGCCTGTCGGAGGCAGATGAGGTTATTACCGGAACAATTACCAGTTCTCAAACCCAACAAAAGACAGGCGGTTCTGTTTTTACTGGCGGATTTGGCGGTGGGGCATTTAGGCCCGGAGGTTTTGGGGGAGGGCAACGAAGGTGAGAATAATTTCATGATACAAATTTCTCATGTATCAAAAGTTTATAAAAATGAAGAGATTGAAACAATTGCCCTTTCTGATATCTCATTTAAAATTATTGCTGGTGAATTTGTCGCCATCATGGGTCCTTCTGGATCAGGAAAATCAACTTTGATGCATATTTTAGGAGCCCTAGACCTGCCAACAGGTGGTACCTATCTTCTCGACGGAGAAAACGTCGGTAAATTAAAAGACGACGAATTGGCTGATATTAGAAACAGAAAAATAGGTTTTGTTTTCCAAGCGTTTAATCTTCTTCCCAGAACATCGGCTTTAAAAAATGTCACATTGCCGATGGTTTATGCGGGTGTACCAAAAGAGGAACGATTTGAAATTGCTAAAAAATTTTTAGAGATGGTAGGTTTATCAGACAGAATGGAGCACACTCCTAGCCAGCTTTCCGGAGGTCAGCAACAACGCGTTGCCATCGCGAGATCCCTGGTGATGAATCCGGCGATACTTCTTGCCGATGAGCCAACGGGAAATATCGCCACTTCTCAAGCCGAAGAAATTATGGCGATTTTTCAAAAACTAAACGAGAAAGGACATACCATAGTTATGATTACCCACGAACCAAATATTGCTGAGCATGCTAAAAGAATAATTCACATTAGGGACGGAAAAATTATCGAGGATGGTAGACGTCATAAACAACTAAGAGCCAAAAAATAATCTTATGGAATTAATCGACCTAGTTCTTGAAGCCATTAACACATTGACTTTAAATAAGTTAAGAACAGGATTGGCAACCTTGGGAATTGTTATCGGAATCGGAAGCGTGATAGCTTTGGTATCTTTGGGGCAATCTGGACAAAAAGCGGTTGAGGCTCAAATTGAGTCGCTCGGTTCCAATCTTTTAACAGTTATACCAGGTGCACTACGACCCGGGGATATAAGAAGCGCCGCGGGAACCTCAACGACCCTAAAACTTGACGACGCGAAGGCAATTGAAAATAGAAAAATTGTGGGGATCAAAAACGTCTCGGCTGAACTTTTACGCCGGGCGCAAGTGGTGGCCGGTAGAAATAATACCAATACCCAAATTGTCGGCGTCTTAGCAAATTACCAAGAGGTGAGAAGCTTAAAGATAGCATTCGGAACATTTTTAAAAGACAGTGATATTTCTTCTTTGGCAAAAGTAGCCGTTTTGGGACCACAGGTAGTAAGTGATCTTTTTGGAGAAGGAGTAAATCCGGTGGGTCAATCTCTTCGCATCAACCGCATGGTATTTAAAGTCATTGGTGTAACAGTCACAAAGGGTGGAGCTGGTTTTGGCGGCAATCAAGACGATATCGTGTTGGTACCTCTATCAACAGCTCAGAAACAGCTTTTCGGGGTGGATTTTATCGGTTCAATTTCGGTGCAGGTGGAAAATAAAGAGCAAATGGATATAGTTCGGGAGGAAATTGGCTATATGCTTTTAGATCGCCATAAGATTCAAAGCCCGCAAAATGCCGATTTTACGATTTTTTCGCAAGCCGATATTTTAGGAGCGGCTCAGCAAATAACGGGTATTTTTACTACCTTACTTGCCGGTATTGCCGCAATTTCACTTTTGGTGGGAGGAATTGGAATTATGAATATCATGTTGGTGACTGTTACAGAAAGAACCAGAGAAATAGGTCTACGAAAAGCTCTTGGGGCTAAGAAAAAAGTCATTATAGCTCAGTTTCTCACCGAAGCCATCATTCTCACGATTGCCGGTGGTGTTATCGGAATGGTATTTGGTATCTTGGCTTCATTTATCATTTCCCATCTTATTCATTTACCATTTACGCTATCTTTTATTTCAATTATTCTGGCAATTGTAATATCGGGAGTAATTGGTATTTTGTTTGGTTTGTACCCTGCCGGTAAAGCCGCTAATTTACAGCCCATCGAGGCCTTACGTTACGAATAATTTAAGCATACCGACGGGATATTGGTATTACAAAAATATTATATAATCGGATTATGCCGATAAAAAGTATCGATTGGCTCAGGGCAGTTAAACATTTAAGTAAAGACAAAAAACTTGGTGGTTTGATCAAAAAACATGGAGAGTTGAAATGGGAATGGGGAAGCGATTTGTTTTCCGATTTGATAGAATCGATTGTTAATCAGCAATTATCAGGGAAAGCCGCGGCGACAATTTTTGGGCGCTTCAAAAAACTTTTTACTACTAAAAAATTTCCTTCCCCTTCAGATATTCTCAAAATTTCCGATGAGAAAATAAGAACGTGCGGAATATCTCTTGCTAAGATTAAATATATCAAAGGTTTGTGTCAGGCCATTTTGGCTGGTAATTTAAATCTGGATAAATTGCCTTCCCTGTCCGATGAGGAAGTTATAACAGAGCTTATAAAATTAAAAGGAATAGGAAAATGGACGGCAGAGATGATTTTAATGTTCTCTTTAAAAAGAGAAGATGTATTTTCTCTCGGAGATTTGGGTTTACGAAAAGCTGTTGCGAAATCGTACGGCGTTAAACAAGATGATTTTAGACAAATAGAAAAGATTTCCCAAAAATGGAAACCATATCGTACCATCGCCAGCCGATATCTGTGGAAAAGTCTGGAGGAGAATAGATGAAAATAATAGATCTTTCCAATAGGATGAACATGTTTTATTGGCAAACCAATCGTCAACTTTCTGCAAAAGAAACAAAAGAAATATTTATGAATCGATATGGGCAGATTGACAACGCAACCATCAGGAGAATAGTTGAATATGGAATGGCTAATGCAGGGTTTACTGGTAAAGATATAGAAGTTAAACATCTTAAATCAACCATCAAGCAGGGATCTGTAAATACTGTCATTCCTGTGGAATTAGAGAGTGGACAAATAATTGTTTTACGTATTCATCCGAAGAGAGTCAAAAATGGTTATTTTTGGGTTGAAAAAATAGCGACGTCTCTGGCAAAAAAGGAAGGAGTTCCTACTTATTCGACCATCTTTATAGACGATACTCAGGCCAAGTTTCCTTTTGATTTTATGATAATGTCTTGCGTGTCAGGGCGACCGATGCAGGAATTAAATCCCTTAAATCCTAAATTAGAAAAAAAATTAGTAACTGATACAGGTAAATATACAGCACTAATTCATAAGATCCAAACAGTAGATTTTGGTTTTTATGACAATAAAAAAGCGAAAGACGACCAAATGCTTTTAGGTCAATATAAATTTTTTAAAGAACATATTTATGCTGGATTTTACGAAGACCTAAAATTTTTAGTTGAAAATCAGATTTTAACAAGAAATCAGAGAAAGACGGTAGAAACAATTTTTAGTAAAAACGAAGATTTAATAAACATCAAACGAGGCTTTTTAATCCACAACGATATCGCCGATTGGAATGAGTTATCGGATGGTAAATCCATAACCGGCATTATGGATTGGGATGAATGTTTTAGCGGGGATCCTTTGATGGAACTTAGTGCCTACAGTTTATTTTTTGGAGAACCCAGAATTACTTGGTTTAAACAAGGTTATAATCAAGTTGGTACACTTGAAAATAATGAGGATAAATTTCAACTTTTTAAACTTCGCTATCTTATATCAAAAATGCATTTACGAAAAAAAAGATCTTTAATTGATAATTCTCCAATTATACGAAGGAATATTCAAAGAGGTATGGAAGCGATGAGAGAAGTCTTCAAATTTTTCAAATTATAGTGTCCTACTATTTCTTCAAAAACAAGATTGCATTAGGGATATTTCTGCCCGGGCCGGCTTTGTAGCCGGAAAACCACAGGGCAGTGGAACCCCCATCATCGAGGTTTAAGGCAAATCTTAAACCGAGAGTTTTTAAAACGTTTGCTGTTTCAGCCGTTGAAGCATTAAAAACTACACCAATATAAATGGTTGAACCAGTAGAGCCGACAAAACTACGGCTACTCTTATTATTTATTTTCGGACCAGAACTCCCGCCGAAAACCACTTGGCCGTCCGATGAGAGAAGCGGATAATTAGCAATCACGGCATCCACCCCCGTATCACGACCCCATTCCAAAGATTTATTTACGTAGCGGATATTAGTACCGGAAATAATAATTGCCGGAATGACACTATAGACATTATTATCAGAATTAAAATACTTTTTATTTTTATTCATCAGAAGCGTGTCGAAAGAATTTTTCTTATCAGCACAAGTGGGATAAGTTGCCGGACAAAAATAGGAACCATTAACTCCAGCATAAGCTCCGCTTCGAGAAACATAGTCCGCCAAGGATAAAACCGGACAATTATCTTTACAATCTGAATCAGAGGCCGTATCGACAATGACTTTTGTCGAGTTAAGATCAGCGGCGATGATATCGACTAAGAAGTTTTGGCCATCAACGGAAACCTGCTGTTGTTTAAAACCAGAGTTGGGTGGCTGATTATCAGTCGGTAAATTTGTTGGTATCACAAAAGATGCGGCAAGCTTATCCCGTTCTTTTTGAATAGACTCATCAAGCATTAGCAAACTGGCACTGGCAGAAGCATAATTCTTTTGGGAGAGAAAAACTAGAGATTTGGTTAGTAAATTGTCAAATTCGGCTGGCGGTTTGCTGATAGCTTTTAAATCTAGGAGTTTTTCGTATGAATCGACAGCCTTAGTATAAGTTTTTTGAATACTGTCGATTTCTACGCGAAGAGTTTTATTAATTTTATATTGGTCCTGATTTTTTAAGCTGTTAAGTTCGTTTTGCGTTATCTGGAGATTTTTGCCAAGAATTGATTTTTCTGCCTTTACTTTGGCTAAATTAGATTGCAGATTATTAGTTAGCCCTTGATAATAAAACCAGAGGCTAAAAACAACCAAGAGAGAGCCAAGAAAGAACATAAGGTGATAATATTTTTGGAGTAGATGTCGGAAATCAGACAAATTTTTGGCAGCCATGAATTAATTATAGCCAAATTTTATAGATGATAAATAGGGAATAGATCTAGGGTTTAAAGCGGTAAAGTATAGTCTTTAACTTGAGTAACTTCGGAAATCGTGTTTAAAGTTTTATCCCATAGGCCTTTAATTTTCACCCTATCTCCGATATTTACGTCAGTATAAGTTATGGTTGTATCATTTTTCTTGACAAACTTAGTGGAATTATCGAATTTAACAGTTTGTTCACCCTTGTTGTTGGTAAGTATAACAAAACTTGTCGAACTCTTTGATGTTATATTTCCGACAATGACGCCAAACCTTTTCATTATGGAAAGGTTTCTAATCATCATGGCATTAATTGTGGTATGCGAATCATCAGTCCAATTTCCCCAGACGTTAACTCTGTCGCCGATGGAAATTTCGGCAAAAGTTGATTTACCCCAGAAGTGGCGGCGAAACTTGGTATCAGAAGTTATCAAGACGGTATAGCTTTTATCATCTTTTGTCACCGTCAATGTACTAGTGTTTTTGGCCGTTACCACTGCGTCAATAATTTTGATCCCTCGGCTTTTTAGGGACTCTTTAAGTTGCAAATCGACACCCAGAAACTTTCTTTTGTCTCCCTCGTTTTGTCGGGCGTAAGTAGCACCAGGAGAGAGTAGACTTAAGACAAAAGTAAAGATTATTAAAGTCCTAAAAATGTTTTTCATATACCACGAATACGTAGAAGGTAACGAAAATGTTTCAAATAGAGTTTATTTCCTTTTATGAAAACGCAGAATTGAAGTCAAGCGATTTTTAATTTTTGGCAATTTTTTTACAAAAAATAGTAATATTAAAAAGAGAAATAAAAGAAAAATCACGACGAAGACAAATTCTGTTTTAGGTAATTCTTCATAAAAAGTCAGCAAAACGTCGCCAAGATAATTTTTAATTATTTCCAAGTCCTGGGAGAACAAATCGAATAAATCTAGGGTTTGCTGCTGTTTAAGAATTAAAAAAAATATTTGCAGGTTAAGTAGGAAAAGAACTAAAAAACCAATGACTAACGCGGCATACCTAAACAACATGAATACCAAACGTTTTTCCTCGTAGTGGTAGACTTTTTTGATAATTTTTTCTTCCAGCTTAAGACTTTTTTTCATACAGTTTCCTAGCCTCAATCCGGGCTCTTCTTATTAATGTTTTTATCGTATTAATGGGTCTTTTTAAATTGGCAGCGATTTCTTGGTAAGAAAAACCTTCCGTATATAATTGTAGCACCGTTTTGTATTCAGGTCTGATTTTGGCATATAATTCCTCGACGTCAATTTTTAGCCCGGAATTTTCTAAGTCCTGACTTGTTAGAGATTCAAAAAGCGGCACGTCATTATTTTTTTGCCGATAAAAATCTACTATTTGATTTCTCAGAATAGCAAAAAAGTAACCAGAAAACCCCCGATTTTCATCAAGACGCTCAATGACCTTATAAGCTTTAATAAAACTATTCTGAACGATATCTTCGGCGTCACTTGGTTGTTTGACTCGTTTTTTGGTGTAGAAAAAAGCTACCCTAGAATATTTCTTGACCAAAGCTTCAAAATAGTTAATTTCACCCCTTTTAACTTTAAGAATGATGTCTTTTTCTTCTTGCATGAAAGTAGTATATGTTAAAATGAAGACAAATGAAAAATAGGCAAAAAGCACTTTTTGCTATTTTATTATCAGGAATATTAGGCGGTGGCAATGCCGTTTTTAATAAACTTGGTCTTAAAGAAATCCCGAGCTTCTTATTTATTTTTCTGCGTTTTTTAATCACTGCCATCATGTTATGGCCCTTTTTTTCCAAAAAATTATTAAAGTTAAATTCAAATTTAAGAAACCTTTTTCTTATTTCCGTCCTGCCGGTAATCAATATTATCCTTTTTGCTTACGGCGTCCAAAGAACTTCTGCTAACATAGCCACCATTATTTATACGTCCACGCCCATAACGGTAGCTATTTTATCCGGCATCATTCTTAAAGAAACATTTAAAGCAAAAAGAATCGCCGGCGTAATATTTGGTTTTTTTGGCACGGGTCTAATTATTTTATTACCAATTTTTGAAAAAAAGGCGGCCTTGCAGTCAGATCTTTTAGGTAACTCGGCGATTTTTTTAGGTATGATTTTCTTTTCTTTTTATAATGTTTTATCCAAAAAATTTCATGACCAATACTCACCGGTTTTTATTACGTTTATTTTTGCCGTAACGGCGATGCTAATGACCTTTCTTTTTGCAGGGAAAGATTTAATGAGTCCGGCGATCTGGCAAAAGGTTACTTTTTCAGGCTGGATCGGGCTTTTGTACGTTGGCGTCTTCGGTTCGATTGCCCTCTATCTGCTTTTTCAATACGCCGTTAAGTATGGAACGCCTTTAATTGGTTCGATGAATAGTTATTTACAGCCAATTTCAGGAGTGATTTGGGCGGCTTTAATTTTAGGAGAAAAAGTGACGCCAATTTTTATTGTCGGTTCTTTAATTACGATAGTCGGCGTTTATTTAGTAACCGCCAAACCAGATGAAAATAAAACGGTTTAATAAACTGCAATTTACACCTGCTTCTCACGAAGACCTCAATAACCCCGGGGTTTGGAAAAAAATACTTTTGGGTAAGGAAGAATTGGCTTACGGAAGATTGCAAATGATCAATTGGGCAAAACTGCCGGTAGGTAAAAGCTTTCGTGCCCATTATCATGAAGACATGGAGGAGATTTTTATCATGGTCGCAGGTACGACCGAAATAAATATCGATAATGAAAAAAATATATTAAAAAGAGGAGACGCGGTAATCATACAGGGTAAAAAAGTACATACGATGAAAAATATAGGGAATGAGGATATAGAATAAGGTCATTTCAAAACTAGTTTTGTTGAAAGTATAGCACTTTGACAACTAAAATGGACAGTACACCGAGAAAGGAG
>JACPZF010000067.1 GCA_016195615.1 Candidatus Gottesmanbacteria bacterium
GGAAAAACACCATTTCAGAAAGTACAGGAGTATTTGACAGACATTGATGTTAAAATGAGAATAGTTCCACCGATCATTCTTGATCGAGTATCTGTAGATTTAGGACCATGGAGTGGATACCATGTGCTGGCTCAGTACCGACCCAACCCAACTCACCAATCAATGCTCCTGATACTAAAACCATCGGTATGTTTGTTGTACTGCTTTCGGCTATTGACGCTAAAGACCCTAAAATTCCTGTGGTAATAAATGAAAAACTGCATAAAGCCATTTTAATTAATTCTATACCAAAAACGCTTGGTTCTTTTAAGCCCTTCGCTGCGTAGTTACAAAAAATAATTTTTCCTACTTGATCTCTCACTGCCCTGTTAACAAGTTTACCTAATTTTTTATAGAAAAGAGGATTACTGGCACCTTCGTTCATATTGGTTTCGAGATAGTCGGCCAGTCCGCCAAAATTTATCAAGAGTTCTCCTTTCTCTCCTTCGGAATCATAAAAGAAAGTGCTTCCGGGAGGCTTTTTAACTTTTGAAGCCACACCCGATGCCGTAGCTTCTCCTCGAGACGAAAAGCTAGAGATTACTATAGTTTGATCATTGTTTGGCGGATGAAATGGTTTTATCTCAATTGGAAATCCAATATTCATTTGACTTAAAAGTTGATTAGCAGCTAATACGCCAATTTCTAATCGAGAACCGTTGGGTATAAAGTTAGGCCTCCAAGAAAATAAGCCATATTCTTGTCTGTTAGGGTTATTGGGAATAGGTTCCCGAAATTTAACCCACATGCTTTTGGGTTTTTCACGATTTTCGGTTTGTCTAATTATTTTTTCTGTCATAGGTTTTATAGGAGTTTATCATAAAATAACGATTTCGAGGCTTTTAAAAGTTTTTATTACCTCAGACTATTTATACCAAAACATTAAGATAATACGCTTATAGTAATACTCAAAAGGGTGGATGGTTTTTAGACGAGTATGGTTACTTATTTATACCCTTTTTTCAAACTTTTCCAAAACTATTTTTCCCGTATCTCGGGGATGAAATAAAAGGCGATTTTTTTCGACGGTCTCGCGCGTAATTTTCGATTTCATGTAGACGTATTGAAGTTTGTAACAAATTACTTCTACTAAATCCAGGAAAGAATTATTTTGCTTAATACTTGCTTTTTCATACTTAATACTTTTGTCTCTTACTCTCGGCAAATACCCATCCACCCAGCTATTTTGCTTTAAAAACTTCTCGTATGTTTGTTCTCGATTATAAATCGGCCTTACCTGAATGACTTCGTGCGCCGCATAAAGATTTCTTTCTAAACTGGGAATTTTAAAATTATCCTCGTCTAAAAACATATTCAAGCAGATTTTATTGCCAAAACTCTCATCGTTTGGCCTTCTTCTTTTACCCAAGATTTCTAAAATCAATACCGCGAGTACTCTTGTTAGCCAAACTCGGTTTTTTTGCGTAATGATTAATAAATCGATGTCGTCTTTGTCGTCGCTATTTTTCATGGCCAACGCGCCCGTTACGGCAATTAATTTAATAAAGGGAATTCTTTGTAAAATGCCGGCTATTTTTTCTCCTAGCACTAACTTTTTCTGCGAAATTTCGGCACGCTTCTGACGTAGCGCAATTATTTTTTCCCGACCCGAAAGAAAATAGAAGCCATCTTGGTAGCGATATTTACTCCTTAATTCTTTAATTCCTACCCGCGGGTAGTCTTCGACTTTACTCCTTAATTCTTTAATTCCCCATTTTTTTAATTCCTCTTTCGTCAGCGGATAATCAAAAATATCCGAGTAGCAAAGACCTAAAAAGCTTGCTCTATTCATGTGTCCCATGATAACATAATGTTAAATAAAGTTTAAAAGTATAAAGGTTTAAGCAAAAATGCTCAAAAACGTCAAAGACTCGACCTATTTTCATCTTCTCGTTATTGCGATTTCTTCTGTCGCCGCCATTTACCTTCTGCAAATATTTTTCCGGCTTTTTGTCGTTTTTAATGACGTTATTATCATCTTAGTGCTGGCCTGGCTGATTTCTTTTATTTTTGAACCTTTAATTGAACTGCTACAAAAAGGCCGGTTTTCAAGAATCGGCGCCGCCCTCGTCGTTTATCTCTTGGTTTCGCTGATTATGGTTTGGCTGTTTGTCCAGGCAATACCAATCTTGATTACCCAAATCAATGCTCTCTTGACTATTTTGCCTAGTAATTTAGATCAGATCCCCCCTTGGGCCAACCGTTTGGCCGATTTCTTTCTTTCCGCCTTAAACAACTCTGTCTTACTAATCCAAAAACTAGCCTCTCTCCTTTTTTATTTTGTTTTTGTCTTAGTGCTGTCTTTTTACTTAGTCGTCGATAAAGAAAAAATGTGGTCGGCCTTAATGCGGCTTATTCCTAAAAATTACCAAGATAAAGCGGAGTTTTTAAAAAGCGCTATCGATAAAAGTTTTGCCGGCTTTCTTAGGGTGCAGATAATTTTTGGTCTGCTTTTCGGAGCAACCGCCTTAGTATTTTTATTATTTTTTACGCCTAATTTTGCTTTGCTGGCCGGAATTCTCGCCGGACTCTTAAATATTTTACCTTTAGTTGGTCCCTTCCTAGCCTTAATTCCCGCCTTCGTGGTTTTACTTCCTTTAGGTTTAACAGAAGCCCTATGGCTGTCTTTAATCTTATTTGTCTTGCAACAGATCGAACTAAATATTCTTGGTCCTAAAATTATCGGTAAAACCATGAGACTTCATCCCGTCTGGGTTTTAATCGCTTTTTTGCTGGGGTTTAAAATTGCCGGAATTTGGGGTGCTATTTTTGCCGTTCCTGTAGCCTCTATCGTTGGAATTATGGCTTCGGCACTCCTGCCTGGCTTTTTAAACCATACTGAGTAAGAATAGTGTTAACGCCGCTCGCGGCAGTCGTGAGCGCGCTTTTAGCGCTGGTTGTTTCCTTATGAACGCCGTTAACCGCATCGGCAAGGTATTGAATAATTTTATCATTAATACCGTTATCAAAAGTTCGCGAAGAGAGATACCAAGAAGTCAGACTATCCGTTTGCTTGACAAAAATTCCGGCCAGGGGGTCGTCTTTAATCAGGTTCGCCATATCAACCCTGGAGTATGGTTCTCCATAAAGTCTAACCTTACCGGCGTCAGTATAAAATTTTTTCAGCGTCTCGCTTTGAACTAGATATTTTAAGAAGGCAAAAGCTTCTTCCTGATTTTTGCTCCGCCTCGCCACTCCCTCCACCCAATAGGTTGCCCAATTGGTATTTCCGCCTGATAATTGCGGCACAGCCACGGTAACGAAATTAAGACTTTGGTTAGTAGCTTTAATTTCAAACGTTTCCCAATGCGGGCCAAAAAACATGGCGAGTTTTCCTTGGGCAAAAGAGAGCATCGAATCATCAAGAGTTTCGTCCCAAACTTTATTATCTCCCTTGGCAAAAGAGGCAAAGTAGTCGAGGGCGTCAACGCCGGCATTTGACCCATCCGCGAGTACCGTCGAGTCAATTTTGGTCATATCGACTCCGTTTTGCAGCATCATCAGTCCCAAAATATCACTCCAATGTTGAATGTTGTTCGTCGTCCCTAACGCCGCGCCAGCGGTTTGAATTTTTCCCTGCGCGTCTTTGACGGTCAATTTTTGCGCTAGGGTTTTAAATTCTTCCCAGGTAGTCGGTGGTGTGGCGCCGGCGGCTTTTAAAATATCACTATTGATAAAAAGTGCTAAGGAATCGATTTCTAAAGGCATACCGTAGTACTGACCTCCAAGCTTGAGGTCTTTTTTAACAATCGGATAAAAAGTTTTTTCGATCACCGCCGGATCCATAACTTTTACTGGAACTATCGCCAACTCGTTTTTTAACATCGCTAGCCACGTGTTATGAAAACGAAAAAGATCAGGGCCGACGCCTTCAGCGAGCCTCGCGGTAACCGTTTCGCGATATCTCTGCGGCGACATTTTTTTATATTCGACCGTCACGTTGGGATGGAGCTTTTCATAGTCATTAATGACTGTTTGCATTACCTGCTCCGGCTCCCAGAGTCCCCAATACTTTAAAGTCACTTTCCTCGGCTCTTGATTTAAAAAAGGAACTGTGCAACCAGAAAGAACAAAAACCAAAAAACTAAAGACTATAAAACTCAACAATTTTTTCATGCTAAAGTTAGCATAGAGAAAATTAAAAAGAAGTGCAAGAGAGTAGAATTTAAAAATTCCAGAACGAATCGTGTACAATATCCAGGTAGTTAAACTTATGAAGCGCAAAAAATACACCAAGGCCGGGATTAAAATTAACCGGCGCTATAATAAGGGCGTAATTTATACCGATAACAGTGGGCGCGGCTTTAATTTTCTAGCCCATTTTTCCTTTTTTTTACTGGGTGGAATTTTAGGTCTTTTACTTCTTTTCGCTATTATTTTCGCGTGGTTTGAAAAAACTTATCAAAACAGAATTTATCCCGGCGTCAAAATCGAAGGCGTAAATTTCGGCGGCCAAAGCAAAGCCGCAGTAGAAAAATATTTCCAAGAAAAAAGCCAAAAATTTGACCCGCTCTACATTGTTTTTACCGACAATACGTCTGTTGCTACCATTAGCGCTAGGGATTTAAATTTAAGTTATAATGGCAAACTTCTGGCCGAACAAGCCTATCTGCTGGGCCGAAGCGGTCATCTTCTAACCGATCTCTTTTTAAAACTTAAAGCTCTTAACTCCGGGGTGGCATTAAACAACACCTTTTATTTAAACGACCAAAATTTAGATAAAATTTTAAATCCCCTGGCTCAAAATATCGATCTTGCCCCCCAGGATGCGCTTTTTAAGTTTTCCTCCGGCCGGGTGGTTGCTTTTCGTACTTCCGTAAACGGTAGGCGCTTGGATCTTAAAAACACCAAAAAGCTTTTACATGAAAAAATCGCCAGTCTTAATAAAAAATTCGAGTTTCCCCAAAGCCTAATGATAGCTTTGCCTATAGAAACGGTTTATCCGAAAGTTACTACCGAAAAAACCAATGATTTGGGTATTTCTGAACTAATCGGACGGGGCTCATCGACTTTTTATCATTCCATCGAAAATCGGGTTTATAATATTGGTCTGGCTGCTTCCCGCCTTAACGGTATTCTTATTCCTCCCAACACTACTTTTTCTTTTAATGAAGCGCTAGGCGATGTTTCCGGACTAACAGGATATAAACAAGCCTATGTCATTAAGGAGGGAAAAACTATTCTCGGTGATGGCGGCGGTGTCTGCCAAGTATCCACGACCTTGTTTCGCGCGGCCCTAAATGCTGGATTAGAAATCGTCGAACGCTGGCCGCATTCTTACCGAGTCGGCTATTACGAACAGGATCAGCCGCCGGGCCTTGATGCTACAGTTTATGCCCCATCTAATGATTTAAAATTAAAAAATAATACCAACCATAACATCTTGATCCAAGTCCTCGTTGATTTAGATAATTATCGTTTAGTTTTTGATCTTTATGGTCAAAGCGATGGCCGAAAAGTTCTCTTGACTAAACCGCAGATCTGGGACCAGACACCACCGCCGGCTGATTTATATCAAGACGACCCCGCCCTTCCTAAAGGACAAACCAAACAGGTTGATTTTTCGGCTTGGGGGGCTAAGTCTTCTTTTAATTATAAGGTTACCAAAAACGACCAGGTACTTTGGGAAAAAACTTTTTATTCCAGCTACCGACCCTGGCAGGCGGTGTATTTACGAGGAACGAGGGAATAATTTCTAATTTCTAATTTTTAATCAATTTATGGACAAGATAATTACTTTAGAGCAAACATCATCTATCAATAGACTGTCTAAAAAAGTTATCCTTGTGGGTGGTTTTTTTGACATTCTCCATATCGGTCATCTTAAATTTCTTGCGGCGGCCAAAAAAGCAGGCGGGCTACTCATCGTCAGCTTAGAATCTGATGAAAATGCCAAAAAATTGAAAGGCAAAAACAGACCTCTCCATTCCCAAAATGAGCGTGCAGAAATCCTCGCCGGGCTAAATTTGGTTGACTATGTAGTGCTTTTGCCGCCCTTACAAACTGACGCTGACTATTTTGATTTGGTTAAAAAAATCCGTCCCAATTTTATTGCTGTAACTGAAAATGACCCCATCATGGAAAAAAAACGACGGCAAGCAGAGATGGTATGCGGAAAACTAATCGTCGTTCCAAAAACCAATACGCCCTCAACGACACAGCTAGCAAAGCTATTAGAGATTGATTAAAAATTAGAAATTAGAAATTAAAAATTCTCGTATGCGTATTCTCGCCATTGAAACTTCTTGCGATGAAACCGCGGCAGCCGTAGTCGAAAACGGTACGAAAATTTTAAGTAGTGTCCTTGCTTCGTCTTCTGATATTCATCAAAAAACCGGCGGGGTTGTTCCAGAAGAAGCCGCGAGGGAACAGGTAAAATGCATTATTCCTGTTATTGATGAGGCAATTAAAAATTCAAAATTAAAAATTAAAAATTTAAATGCCATCGCCGTTACCGTTGGCCCTGGCCTTATTGGTTCCTTACTCGTTGGCGTCGAAACAGCCAAAACCCTAGCCTTCACCTGGCATAAACCGATTATTCCTATTAATCATCTTGTCGCGCATATCTACGCCAACTGGTTAACAACCTATGACCAACCACCAACCACCAACCACCAACTCCCAGAATTTCCCGCCCTCTGTCTCGTCGTTTCTGGCGGTCATACTGATTTAGTCTTAATGAAAAACCATGGTAAATTCCAGTATTTGGGTGGCACTAGAGACGACGCGGCGGGAGAATGTTTTGATAAAACAGCGAGACTTTTGGGGCTCGCTCCTTATTACGGCGGCCCGGCAATAGCCGCCGCGGCAAAACAGTACAATACCGTCATTCTGGGAAGGATCCGCCAGTTGGCGGAGACGACTCCAGAATCGGACCTGTCTCGAGCGAAGTCGAGAGATTCTGGACAAGTCCTTCGACCCCGAGCTCAAGACCGAGGGGCTCAGGACCGAGGGGCCAGAATGACAAAAAAAAATATCAATATCTCGTTGCCGAGACCCATGATTAGTAGCAACGATTTAGAGATGTCTTTTAGCGGACTCAAAACCGCGGTTGTTCGGGAAGTTGAAAAACTAAAAACAATCAAGCAATTTAACAATGAAACAATAAATTATCTTGCCTACGAAATTCAAGAAGCGATTACTGATGTTTTAGTGGCAAAAATAATTAAGGCAGCCAAAATTTACCAACCGAAATCCATCCTTTTGGCCGGAGGCGTGTCGGCAAATCAAAGATTACGAGAAAAAATGGCACTAGAAATTAGAAATTTCTTGTCCACCGAAGCCTTGGCGAAGGTGGAAAAATTAAAAATTAATCTCTTCGTTCCGCCATCAAAACTCTGCACTGACAATGCAGCCTACATTGCTTCCTGTGCTTATTTTAATTACCATCCTGCTGCCTGGCAAAAAATCACCGCCGACCCGGGGTTATCCATTGTCTAAAATTTTCCC
>JACPZF010000018.1 GCA_016195615.1 Candidatus Gottesmanbacteria bacterium
GGGCTTTCAACCGGATAAGCGCTATGGGTGATGTGGTAAAATATCCTTTAAGAAGATGTTTTTCATCATCGGACAGGTTAATGCGTATCACTCTTTTAGGATACTACAAAACCTGACATTTCGTTTTTAAAGAGCTATATTCTAATAGGTCGTCAAGCTAGCCATAATAGAGGTGGTCCAGATATAAATAATACGCAAAGAATTTTTTAGTTGAAGACGTGCTGTTCCTTTTTCGCCATAGACGTTTTGGTAAACATGTCGCAGCTGTTAGGATAGAGAACATAACCTCCAAAAACAAGATATATTCTCTCCCAAAAACAAGAGGTCGCTAATAATTTATTTCTTTAAGAAAATATAAACCTGTCACTTTGCCTCACTTTCCCCCCAGCCACTCTTCGAGTATTTTCTTCGCCACGGACGCGGCAACATTACTTTCCTCCACAACTCCTTTAACCAATAACCAAAACTGTCACAATTTACTGCTCGAGCAGTCTTTTGTGACAGAATAATTTTTTTACTATACATTCCTATCTAAACCAAAATATGTTTTATATGATTCTTCATCTTCTATTTTACAAGCCGTAATAAGTTTTATTTCTTGATTTAAAGCATAATAAGTTCTTAATAATTCTATTTCTCTTTCACAAGGATACGGAAAAATATATACGCTTTCTTGAATCATAATAAAACCAAGGTGTAATAAATTGTTTCTAATTCGCTCTGTTGATAATCTTTTACGAGTTGCAATGTCATATAAAACTATCCTCCACTTACCATCCCATTTGATTAATTTTGGTATTTTTAAATCATTTAAAGCATATTTAAAAATATTCTTCTTACCTTTTTCCGTAATTATTACAACCTTATCTCCGTTTTCTTCCTTAATATCTACCATTTTTTGTTTAGATAAGCGACTTAAGGTCCATTTCAAATATCTTAAATTAAAGGACTTCCACGATGAATAATCTTTATCTTTTAAAATTGGCTTAAAAATCTTTACAGCTTTTGGGGCAAAAATGCAGGCACCAAAAAAAGCTAAGTAAATGAGGATGTTTTTAACTTTTTCGTAATTTTTGGCTTTATCTCGGAAGTCTTCTTTTCTTCTTTGTTCTTCCAACAAAAAAGCCAGTGTCTCGGTCACGTCTTCTTTTGGGCTCATTAATTACTATTAAAATTGATATTCCAAAATAAGTCAACTTTTTCTTGTCACAATTTACTGCTCGAGCAGTGTTTTGTGACAACGAAATTTGTGGTACTTTTACCATCAACACAAATACGTCATTCTGGCAAGCGAGTGAAACGAGCACGTCCAGAATCTCTTTTTTTAGATTCTGGAGTCGCTTACGCTCCCCAGAATGACGGAAGGTAAGTTTATCTTGAAGGTATAAGTGCCAAATTCGCTGTCTTGACAAGAAGAAGAAGAAGTAATATCAGAACAATAAATTTTACTCTAAGAAGGAAAAATATGACTCCATCGATGAATGAAATTGAAATAGTAAATCGAAGACCATCAAAAAAGGGTGATAAATTTGTACTTAATGGAAACGGTGCCTCGGTGTTACCAGGATCCGCGCCTGGAGATATAGTCAAATACATTTCAGAAGGAAACGAAGATTGTGTCAGAGCTTGGGGATTCGACCCTCAACCAAACAGTGCTGTAGTAGAAAATGTAACTCAAGAAAACGGTTTTTTTATTATTACCAGAACAGACGATTTATTCAATGCTCCTAAAAAATAATTCTTTAATCCGTTAATCTTTTAATTAGTTAATTTATCCGGTAGCCATCCTTCCAGCACTTTTTTAGCAATGGGCGCGGCGATATTACTTCCCTCTCCAGCACCTTCTACCAAAACCGTCAGCGTTATTTTTGGCTTATCCCATGGCGCAAAAACGGTAAACCAGGCGTGAGTTCTATTTTTGGGATCGCCAAATTCAGCAGTTCCGGTTTTACAGCCAACGCTTACATTTTGTCCACCTATTTTAAAATCAAAAAACGGCCATCCCGTACCGCCAATTGAACACGCTTCTTTCATACCTTCTTTGATTAAAGCAATCGTCTCTTTTTTCAGTCCGACATCTTGACAATTTTGTTCCCACTTCCCACTTCCCACTTCCCACTTCCCAATTTTCGGCCTGCATAATTTGCCTCCACTCGCAATCACATTGGTCATAAAATTTACCTGCAGCGGCGTTACCAAAAGATATCCCTGGCCAATCGCCAAATGATAGGTATCGCCTAAATACCATTTGCCATAGCGACAAGATTATCAATCCCAACGAGCTCGCCAACTTTGTAAAAAAAGATATCATTACTTCTTTTAATGGCGCGAATGATATTTACCATTCCCTCTTTTTTGCCGTATTGCAGAAAATACCAGTTGGGAAAACGAAACGGACCAATGGTAATCTCGCCCACGTCCTCAATTTCCGTATCTTTATTAATCTTCCCGCTCTCTAAAGCGCTCGCCGCCGTCACGATCTTAAAAATCGAGCCGGAAGGATAGGTCCCGGAAATCGCGCGATTAAAAAGCGGCGAATCGCGATCATTGAGAACTTGGATTAACTTCTCCTGCTTCCCCCCATTTCCCCCATCACCCTCATACCCCCCATTAAACAAGCCTGGATCAAATGTCGGCGACGAATAAAGCGCCAAAATTTCTCCGGTACTGGGATCTGAAGCGACCACCGCTCCTTTTTGGTTTTTAGGAAAGTTTTCCGCGATTAACTTTTGTAATTTTAAATCAAGAGTAGTTTCCAGATCTTTCCCAGGAATGGGAATTTGTTCTCCGAGCTTTTTACTCGTTTTACCAGTTGCATCGACCTCCACTAATTCTTTGCCATCTATGCCTCTTAGACTGTCTTCATAAGTTTCCTCGAGTCCCAATCTGCCTTTTTTATCTCCCAAATTATATTTATTCCTTAATTCCTCCTCATTTATCTCCGTCATATATCCCAAGACATGAGCAAAAGTATCGCCATAGAGATATTCACGGATCGATTTAATTTTAATTCCTAAGGCCTCTCTTTGACCTTTTTCTTCAATTTTTAGCGCTTCCTCTTTTGTAATCGCTTGATACTTACCATTGCTGTTATTACTTTCTATTGGTTTTTGATAGATACCGGTATTTCTAGCGAGCGGCTCTTTGTTTCGATCATAAATAACGCCTCTGGCGGCGGTAATAACATTTAGTTTTATCCTGTTATTATCAGCAATTTCCCGATTCTTAGCTCCCGAAACCACCATCAGATCGAAGATTCTTATTAAACCCGCCAAAGAAAAAACCATCACGAGGAGAAACAAAATGAGAGTTCTTTTTTGTCCGTCGTAAGCCTCGTCCCGGGGCATTTCTATGTCTGAGTAAAATGGGTTTAATTTTTTAACCATACAATTTTTTCCTATCTCCAAAAAGCGAAAACAGCTCATACCAGCTGAAAAGTCCTAATAATTCCAAAACCAGCATCAGGACGGAAATATTTTGTTTAAAAATTATGTTATCAATCGTAAAAATTACTAAGCCGAAGATGACAATATAGAATAAATTTTTAGTTTTAAATTTTTTTTGGTACAAAAATAAAAGCAAACAGAGGGTTAAATAAAACAAACTGGTCACTCCGACTAAACGTACATTTAAGATGTCAAAAATAAGCCCGCTGAAAAACACCGCTAAAATCAGGCTCTTATCGATTTTAATCATCCCTGCGGCCAAAATGGCAGCCAAAAGCAAATTGACAGACAGAAAAGAAGACTCTAGAAAAACGAGAATGATAAATAATAAAAACATATTGACAACAGGTTATTTAACTTTTACAAATACCATGGTCAATTTGTCGTATTCTAAAAGCGCTACGGCTTGGGCTTTTTGAAAAGTCGCGCTCGGATCACCGGTTATTTTTTTTATTTTAGCTACCAGTATTCCGTTGGGAAAATACTCGCCGCCGTAGGTTTCGAGCGTTTCTTCAGACTCCACTTTCTCTGATTGTAAAATTTCGTCGAGAGTAAGAAGCGAACCGAAAGCTCCTTTTAAAATCCCTTTGGCGCGGTTTTTGCTCGTAATGACGGCAATTTTACTCTCAAGATCAATCGGCAAAATTACTTTGGCCAAATTTCCCTCCACCGAAACCACTCTGCCGACTAAGATATTATTTAAAATCACCACACTGCCAACTTTGACGTCTTGTTTTTGGCCTTTATCCAGAAAGAGAAAGCGGCTATAGCCAACGACCCGTGCTGGCACGAGAGAGTTAGCTTCTAAACCGCTCGTGGTGGCAAACTGGTTTCTTAAAATCTCATTTTCTTCTTTTAGTTTTTGCACCAGCTCTGTTTCGGTTAAAAGTTCTAAATTGCGCTGTTTTAAAAAAGCCAATTCCTGGTAACCTTTCTGCCAAAAACCCAAGAAACCAAACTTCTCTCTAGTATTTTGATAGAACGAATACAAGCCGAATTCGATGGGGGTGGAAAGAGTAAGAACCGCTTTTTTAGGTATAGCTAGAAAATGCAGTGTGTCTAAACCGATTAAGGTAAGGGAAAGTATTATTAAGATAGCAAAACGAGTAATTAGCTTTGGTGAAGACTCCATAACGTAACAACTTTTTAATGATTAATTTCTTCCAGCTTTTTCTTCGCCTGTTCGTCGTTGGGATTTAGTTTGGTTAAGATAAAATTTAATTGCTCTTTCGCTTTCTTTAGGTCTTTTTGATCTTGGTAAAAAAGCGCTAGGCTGTAGTAGGCGTCGCGGTAGTCAGGTTTAAGTTTGATAGTTTTTTTAAAATATTCTATCGCCTTATCGTTTTGGCCGATCTGGTGATATAAAACCGCCAGATTGTAGGTTATCTTGGGATCAGTCGGAGCCAGAATTTGCGCCTTTTCTAAGGCCGACAGCGCTTCGCCTTTTAAGGCCGGGTCAATTTGCGAAAGCGCAAAAAATATGCGCACGCGCGATTTTAAAAAATTTATATTCCGGGGATTTTCCGCTACAACTTTATTTGATAATAAAATGGCCTGCTTTTGCAGCACTGCGGCCGCCGTGGCGTCTTTTTCCTTATCCAAAGCTATAGCCAGCACGGCCGAAACGAAGGCTAACTCGTCGCCATAAAAAGGTTCTTGGGGATTAATTTTTATGGCGGTCGTTAAATTGCCATATGCCTCGACGAATTGACTGGAACGATTCTCCCGGTAGCCTTTGGCAAAAACCGTATCGGCAAACCAAAGTCGGCCAAGCTGTACCAAGACGATGAGGGAAATTAAAAAAATTAAGGAAATTGAAATTGCTTGGCCGGTTGACAACTGTTCGGAGGTTAGTGAATTTTGAGTATTTTTCTTCTCCTCGACGAGCAGGAAGCTTAAAGCTGGAATTAAAAAGAAAAAAAGCCCGACCATCACGACGGAAAAACCAAAAAAATTGGTAATAAGAATTGATATCCAACCTGTAAAAAGACCAATAATTAAATAAACGTCATTCTGACGTAGTAGTGCAAACTTCTTGAAGAACCACCAAACATAACTAGCGATAAATAAAAGATAGCTTCCTAAGCCTACGACGCCCGTCGTTGCTAAAAAATTTAAATATTCATTGTGGGCTTTGTTATATAAAAAATCCCATTCTGACGTCATGTTGTGTTTAACCGGGCGATATTGATAATAAGCGTAGGCAAAAGTTTCGACACCACTCCCAAAAATAGGATAGTGGCGAAAAATATCCACCGCGCCTTGCCAGACAATTTTTCGAATGTCGCTTGACTCAGTAACGCCGGTTTCTAAAATGGAAGTGGAAGATGAGAAATTAGCGGTGGGAGGTGTTAAATTGGAAGTGGGAGGTAGAAAAAGTTTTTGATAAGTGAATTTTTCTAACGGCCCAAGACCCGAGCCGCCGACAAAGAAAGTTAGAATGACAAATGATAAATGACCAATGACAAATGACAAAATTACAAATCTAGTACGGTTTAGAATAAATGTCCAAAAAATTACGTCCGCTATCCAAAAACCGATTAAGCCCGAGCGGGATTTGGTGTAAAGAAGGACCAGGTAGAATACCAGAGAAAGCACAAAATAAGTTAAAAGTGAAAAGTCAAAGGTCAAAAATTCATGTAAAAAGTCAAAAGTTTTTGGTTTATTACTTTTTACATTTGACTTGTACTTTTGAGTTTTGAGTTTTGAGTTTTGACTTTCTAACAGGCTTGATAATCCTATTCCCATCGTAATCGGCAAAAGTATTGCCAAATACGCTGCCAGCCAATTGGGTTGACCAAGCGTCGAAAACACCCGGTTTTGGACATCCTGCACCCAAAGATCGCGATCGATACCAAAATGTTCGGCAATTCCATAGAGGGAAAGCAAAAAACCGCTAAGCAGCATCACTTTAAATAAGTTTCTTAAGTGACTTAAGCTGCTTAGATTATTTACAAAAGCAAAATAGAGCACGACATAGGCAATGGTGGAAAGAAACCCGCCATGAAAACGCGAATAATAACCCCAGATGGAAGTATGTAAATCGATTGAAAAAATCGTGGCTAAAGTCTGCGATACTAAAAAGAAAAGTAGGAAAAGACCAAACGGCCCGGGCAAAATGACCACTTTCTTTAAAACAAGCATTTTGATAAGCCAAGAAGCAGCGATAACAATCGTTAATCCATAAACCAACATCATTTTGTTATATTCAAAAAGCTCGTAATTTAAAGAGGTCCAAAAAAGTGGAGTTAGGAAAAAAAGCAGGTAAAAAGAATAGGTGATGATTTTATCTA
>JACPZF010000073.1 GCA_016195615.1 Candidatus Gottesmanbacteria bacterium
TCTAATAATTTATTCCATACCCTTTTTGGCACCAGTTTGTTAATATCATACATGGGCAGTACTCCTTTCTCGGTGTACTGTCCATTTTAGTTGTCAAAGTGCTATACTTTCAACAAAACTAGTTTTGAAATGACCTTATAGATCAAAATGATAATTCTCAATAATTTTTTGCACCGCTTTAATTTCTTCGACCTCGGAGTTTGTAAAATAGCTACGATTAATATTTAAGTTATCTTTATTATTTCTGGCTTTTAAAGCCACGGAGGAAGGACTAATTTGGGGAATATAAATAAAAGAAGGAAGCTGGTTTAAGTATTTCTTAACACTATTTTCTACCAAAGGAATAATATCGTACTCATCGCCGTGGGTGCCGCTGTCGAGAAGTAGCTTGGGATCTTGTCCGTGAATAAAATAATCAAGTTTTGTTTGCCCAACGACAATAGTATTTTTTAGCATAGGTAAGGGAAAAATCAGTAATGTAAAGAAATTTTAGCAGTGATGATAATAAAATACAACCTTAAAGAGCTCTATTTTTTCTTCTAAAACCCAACATGACAAATTGCTCCAATGGTGTTCCTGCCAGAAGCTCGGTTTCTCCGTAAGATCTGTATCCATTATTCGGATAATCCCAGGCAATTCTGGAAAAGGCCGCGATATTAAGATTTTCTCTGCCAAAAGTTTCATCATCATCGGTAATTAATATTTTTCTGGCTGGTTTTTAGACTTGTTGATTGGGTATTATATTTCTGACTTCGCGGTCATAGGTAATCATTTTAATTGATTTGACGGCAAATTTCTACTAATCAAATACAATTTAGGTGTTTAAGCCTCAAACTGGTATGATATGAAGGAATAAGATTATTCTAGCGACTAATTTTTTATGTTGGATAAGCTTCCGCGCGCGCCGCTTAAGGTAAAGTCCGTATTTGAATTATTGGAGAAAAACGCTAAAACTTATTTTACGAAAGAAGCGATTATTACCTATGATCCAGACAGCAATACGGCCACGACGATATCTCACCAAGAACTTTTAGCATTAGTAAAAAAAACCTGCCTTTTTTTAATGTCGCAGGGAATTAAAAAGGGCGATCGCTTTGCGATTTTAATGCATAACTGTGCAGAAATAATAATATTCGAGTTGGCAGGAGCGATAATCGGCGCCACCACTGTTCCGCTTGATTCTAAACGCGACCTGCTGGAGCGAAAAATTTTTAAGTTAAAAGACACCGGCTCTAAAGCTCTTTTTGTCAGCATTGATAAAGAGGAAAAAGATTTTTTACAAATTAAAAAAGAGATAGTGGAACTTAAAATAGTTTCCTGGAAAAATTTCGACGAGTTTAAAATAATAATTGAAAAACCAAATGACAACAAAATACCAAGAAGTTTAAACAGTACTTATATTATTCTTTACACTTCCGGAACTACCTCGCATCCGAAGGGGGTGATACTTTCAACTCGCGCTTGTTTATTAAACGCAAACGGAATTGCCAGCTGGCAAAAATTTAGTAAAGACGATCGCTTTAATGTCGTCTTGCCGCTCCATCATATTAACTCGACGATTTTTTGTTTAAGCATGCTTCTAGTCGGCGGCACCATTATTCTTAACACGCGCTATTCGGCGAGCAAATTCTGGGAAGTGGTGCAAAAGTTTAAGGCGACCAATACGAGTATTGTTCCGACCATTTTGCACGATTTACTAGTAGGGTTTAAAAGTTTAAAGGTTAAAATAAATTCTTTAAAGCGCATTTGTATTGGGTCAGCTCCAGTATTGCCAGAAGAAACCCTAAAGTTCTACCAAACGTTTGGAATAAGAGTGGTGCAGGGGTATGGTCAGACGGAAACGGCGCTAAGAGTAGCCGGCGTACCGGTAGATGTTTTAGAAAAAGAATATGTTGAGATGGTAAAAAACAATACGATCGGAACAGAACTTGCCAATAATTATCTAGGGATAATGGATGCTAACAACAATTGGAAGAAAGAAAATGAGGAAGGAGAGATCTGCATCAAAGGCCCAATTTTGGCAGTTGGTTATTTAAACGATAGAATTGCTACCAAAAAATCATTTAAGGGCGATTGGTTTCATTCGGGAGACTTGGGAAAATATAAAATTATCAAAGGCAAAAAATATTTTTACATCATTGGCAGGATAAAAGAAATAATTATTAAAGGCGGAGTTAATATCTCCCCGAGCGCGATTGAGGATGCACTTCTTAAAAACTTTTCCAATATCGACGCTGTAAGCGTAGTTGGATTTAGCGACGAGCGAATGGGAGAAGAAATCGCCGCGGCAATCGTTTTTAAAAAAGACCTTTCCCCAAAAAGCCAAAAAAAATCACTTAACGATATTTGGCAAAAAGCTAAGGCCGAAAAGATCGAAGGCCTTTCGGCCTATGAAACGCCAAAGAAATTTTTTGTTTTTGAGACACTGCCAAAAACTTCTACCGGCAAAATTATGAGAGTAGAAGTTAAAAAAAGAGTTGCAGAATTGTTAACAAGCAGCGAAAAGAAAAACTATCAGGTAAAAATAATTAAAGAAGACGATAAAATAAATATCAAAAAAGCAGTGGATATAAATAACTCCAGATTTCAAGGTCTTTCGTCAAGCGTCAGAGAATTTACGGCAAGAGCGAAAAACGGATTTCTTCTGGGAGTTTTTGGTAATGAAGAATTACTGGGTTCCATATCGGTGTTAAGAATGGACCTAAACAAACTTGAGAAAGTAAAAACCTGGAAAGAAGGAACAGCTAGTGGAACGCTTAAAAATAATAATCCTAAAGGGGATTGTTTGGTTTGTGCCGCGATTTCGGTTCGCTCCTCTTCGTCATTGCGAGGACCCCGAACGTCAGTCGGTGCTGACGAAACAATTCCAACCCGTCATTCTGGCTTGTCCAGAATCAGATTCTGGAGTCGCTTCGCTCCCCAGAATGACGATAGAAAGCAGATTGCCACGCCACGTTCAATTGACATGAACGTGGCTCGCAATGACATATTACGGAAGTACTTAAAAAGCGGACAAGACCACGTAATTTCATTTCATCAAAAACCAAAGGGAGGAATTGCTGGGGCTAAAATTTGGAGGATATTAGAAAAGGGAAGACCCGGAGATAAAGACGCTCTCGGATACAATGTTTTAATGCGCTATCCTACGATTTTATCCAAGTCAAAAATCTCTTACTCCAGCAAGGGAACGCCTGCTGTAAGTCTGATAGAGGCA
>JACPZF010000070.1 GCA_016195615.1 Candidatus Gottesmanbacteria bacterium
AATGTTTTTTACTTTTTCTTCCCAAACCAAATCTAGAGGTCTGGCAGTCAGAGGAATCTCTCCCGTCATAATATTATTAGGCAGCCTGTGATAGCCGTAAATTCTCGCGACTTCTTCCACGATATCTTCAGGAATTTCAATGTCATTTTGCCTCCAGCTGGGAGGGGTGATTTTAAAAATTGTTTTACCATTAGCACTTTTTGCCGCTACTTTAAATTTCATGGAAGATAAAATTCCCGTAATTTCTTTGACCGGTAAATCAATTCCCATCCGATTTGTGATAAAGCTTTGCGAAACGGTAATTGGCTTAGCGGTAATAGGGTTTTTATATAAATCTATAAGCGGGCTTGCCACTTTGGCACCTGCCAATTCTTGCAAAAGATTCACCCCGCGAACTATGGCTATTTCTGCATAACTTGGATCGGGTGATTTCTCGTTAATAGTAGCTGCTATGGTTCTAATTCCAAGCCTCATTGATGTTTTTCTTATAACCAAAGGATCATTAGATTCGATAAAAAGCAAAATGCGTTTCGTACTTTGAGTAACCACGCTGTTTTCGGTTCCCATAATGCCGGGAAGATCAATAATTCTCCCTGTTCCATCATCAATAACCACGTCCTGATCATTTAGCTGGTACTCTTTGTTGTCCAAAGTTACTAGTTTCTCGTCGTTTTTAGCATGTCGGATAAGTAGCTTTGCCGTTCTAATCCGGTCGTAGTCAAAAATATGGCAAGGATGACCAATTTCAGTCATCACATAGTTTGTAATATCAATAACGTTATTTAATGATCTAATACCCGACGCTTCTAACCTATCGGCGATTAACTTTGGTGAAGGCTTTATAGAAACATTATCAA
Source organism: Candidatus Gottesmanbacteria bacterium (assembly GCA_016195615.1). GTDB lineage: Bacteria > Patescibacteriota > Microgenomatia > JACPZF01 > JACPZF01 > JACPZF01. The sequence continues at coordinate 858 of JACPZF010000070.1, forward strand.
GGACGACGCCTAATACTCGTCGACATAAATTATTTGGATCAACAATCGCAAGCGGTATGAGGTTTACATTGGGAACATTTTCCTTACAAATTTTTGCTAGATCCTGATACTTTTTAGTAAACTTGGCCTGGCGGTTAAATCGGGGTAAAATTGCCACCATCTCCTCGGCCATCCCGACCACGGAGAACATGTCCACTCGATTCGTAGTGACTTCGATTTCGTAACTATAATCATTGCCCACTTTATTAATTCGCTCGACTGACGGTCCGCATAGGGACAGATAATTTTTAATTTCCTCGGGCGTGGCATCGGTGTCAACGAATTCTCTGAGCCAGGAATCGAGTAATGTAATATTCATACTTTGTTCCTTGTCATTGCGAGGCACGTTCAATTTACATAAACGTGCCGCGGCAATCTCAATTCTAATGTCATTCTGGCTTGTCCAGAATCAGATTCTGGATGCGCGAACTAAAGTTCGCTTACCAGAATGACGATAAGCAGATTGCTTCGTCGCTTCGCTCCTCGCAATGACAGAGGGGCGGCGATTAAAACTGCTCTAAGAATCTAATATCGTTACTATATAAAAGCCTGATATCATCAAGTTTAGTCCCTGATTTCATCATAAAAGTTCTCTCCACGCCCCAGCCGAAAGCAAAACCGGTGTATTTATTAGAATCAATTTTTCCTGCTTTTAAAACATTCGGGTGCACCATTCCCGACCCTCCCAACTCCATCCAGCCTTCCTTACATAAACGGCAAGTACTGCCATCTGGTAATTTACCCTTCCCGAGACACACGCCGCAGTTGATGTCGACCTCAAAAGAGGGTTCAGTAAATTGAAAATGAAAAGGTCGAAGTCTCGTTTCCCTTTTTGGGCCAAAAAAGTTTTTGGCAAAATAATCCATGACGCCTTTTAAATGGGTAATATTAATGCCCTCGTCAACTACCAATCCCTCAAACTGGTGAAACATGGGAATATGAGAAACGTCCCAGTTGGGGCGGTAACATTTGGCAATATTAATCATTCTTATCGGCGGCTTATGATTTAATCTCTCCATTTCGCGAACCTGACCAGACGAAGTGTGCGGGGATAAAACCATTTTACCGTATTGTAAAGAGGTCGGAGCATCAATAAAAAAAGTTTCAAAATCGTCGCGCGCCGGGTGATTTTTGGGCATGTTTAAACTTTCAAACGCATACCATTCCCAATCGATTTCCGGATACCTAACTCTGGTAAAGCCAATTCTCTCAAAAATTCTGGTAATCTCTTCAATGGCTTGCGTCACCAAATGCAAATGCCCGATTTCCGGTTTGATTCCGGGAGCGGTGACATCGAGCCATTCCTGTTTTGCAGTAGAAGTGTTTAGTGTTTGGTATTTGGTGTTTAGTGTTTGGTTAATATAATTTTTCAACTCGTTTACTTTCTTTCCGAAATCTGCTTTTTCTGCCAGCGACAAAGTACCTAGCCTTTTCGTAAGTAGGGCCACTTTTCCTTTTGCACCAAAGTACGCAAGTTTTAGCGCCTCTAGATCTTTTAAAGATTTTGTTTCCGCGATTTCTTTTTGGCTAGAGCTTTTTAAACTCTCAATTTCGTTTTCCATGATTTAAATTGATTGTAATAATTTAGAAGTTTAATTACAAGATGTTTGGTAGTTACATATATTCCGTACCAATACAGGAATTTGATCTGGTTTCCTTTATATTACTACGAGATAATTGACCTAATTTAAATAAGTTTTCCGCTACTGTTCTCAACATTTCTCTTCCAAAGACGTATACAATCTTCATTTTTGATGATTGATGAGTTTCTTCGTTAATATATTGGTAATCGCTTTCTTTACTTGACATATAAGTTCTATTAAGAATCCACAAAAAAAGCCTCATTTTGGAGGCCGTTGGTATTTTTAAATTTTTATCTAACTTCTAATTTTCCACCAACTCACCTCCACTTATCAGAGGCTAAAAAAGAAAAAACTAAATTGGCTAGCTAGATTTATCATGATTTTTATAAGTCTTATATGATTTATAAGACTTATAAGCTTTTTTGTCAAGCGGTTTTCGCCTTTTCGACAATCGTTTTAAAAGTCTCTGGTTCGTTAGTTACAAAATACGAAAGCGTTTTACGGTCGAGATTGATATTAGCTTTTTTTAATTTATTTATGAATTGACTGTAATTTAAATCATAAGCTCGGATGGCCTCTGAGATTCTGGTAATCCAAAGCTGGCGGAAATCGCGTTTTCTGATTTTTCGGCCGTGATAGGCATATTGGCCGGCGTGTAAAGAAGCTTCCTTGGCCACTCTAATAAGGCGGTGTTTAGTCCCCCGAAAACCTTTGGTAGCAGCCAGTATTTTTTTGTGTTTGTAATGCGAAGTTACGCCTCTTTTTATTCTCATATGACCTTTTTAAATTTAGCCGCGAAAGCTTTATAAATTTCGCTCGTCCTTTGCCCGCGGCGTTTTTGCGTTTTCGATTTGGCCATTTTTAAATGCCTAGCATTTTGCCTGCGGTGCGTAAGCTTACCGCTTTTTGTTAGTTTTACTCTTTTGGCCACGCTTTTTCTGGTTTTAAGTTTTGGCATGTTTAAAAATTAGAAATTAAAAATTAGAAATTAAAGTGGTATCACCGTCATCGTCATCTGTCGGCCTTCCATTTTAATTTCACGATCCAATTTGGCTAGTTCTTTTAGATTTTCCAATACCTTATTTAATAGCTGCCTGCCGAAATCCGTTTTGGTCATTTGTCGGCCGGTGAATTTAACAGCAAATTTCACCCGGTGTTTTTCTTTAAGAAACTGTCTGGATTTCTTAAGCTGAGTTTCTAAATCGTGCTCGCCGATAAAAGGAGAAAGACGTACCTCTTTTATTTCTCCCGCCTTTTGTTTTTTTCTGCCCTCCTGCTCTTTTTTAGATTCTAAGTATTTAAATTTTTTAAAATCAATTACTCGGCAAATCGGAGGTTTTGCCTTGGCAACGACTTCGACTAAATCCACGCCTTCACTCACCGCAATTCTTAGGGCTTCTTCCTTGGTGACAATGCCAATCTGTTTGCCGTCGCTAGCAATTAAACGCACGGTTGCTGCTGGAATGAATTGATTGATGCGATAAAACTTTAAAATCCTAGACTCCTTTAGCTCTAAATACTAGCATATCGTGTTATTTAGATCAACGCCCTCTTTGTCATTGCGAGGAGCGAAGCGACGAAGCAATCTGTTTATCGTCAGGCAAAAAGCGTTAACGATTTAGAATTTATTTCTTCAAGCAATCTGTTTTTAAAACTTTCTATCGATATTTGACCCACATCGCCTTTATCGCGTACTCTAACGGCTACTTTTTTCTCTTTTTCCTCCCGATCGCCGACAATTAACATATAGGGTACTTTTTGAAATTGTGCGTCTCTGATTTTGGCTTGCATGGTTTCAGATCGCTCGTCGATTTCCACCCGGATATTTTTTTCTTCTAAAAGTTTTTTTACGTCGTTGGCGTATTTTAAGTGCCGATCAGCAATAGGAATAATTTGGACTTGTACCGGCGCCAGCCAAGTCGGAAACGCGCCGGCATAGTGCTCGATTAAAATGCCAAAAAACCTTTCCATCGAGCCAAAAATTGTTCTATGCACCATCACCACCTGCTCTTCTTTACCTTCTTTGTTAACAAAATTAACATCAAATCCTCTTCCCAGTTTTTCTAGATATTTAATGGCTTTTTCTTTGGTTTTAAAAATAGATTTAAACGCCTTTAATTGCCAAAATTCTTCGATATCCTCTTTGGTTGTTTTGGCATTATCTGGTTGATTAAAATCAAACTGAATAGTACCCAGTTGCCATTCACGACCGAGAGAGTCTTTTATTTTAGAATCGATTTTAGGTCCATAGAAGGCTCCTCCGCCCTCATCGACATCAAAGGGAATATTTTCTTCTTTTAAAACGTCTTTTAAGACATTTTGGGCAAATTCCCATTTCGAGTTTTCGCCTAAACTTTTTTCGGGTTTAGTGGCGACGTAAGCATGATATTCTTTAAATCCGAATACCTCATAAAGATGCTTGGTTAAATTGAGAATATTTCTGACTTCTTCTTTGGCTTGATCAGGTCGGCAAAAGATGTGGGAATCGTCTTGGGTAAAGCCCCTAACTCTCGTCATGCCGTGCAAAACTCCCGCTCTTTCATAGCGGTAAACCGTTCCTAATTCTCCCATACGGATAGGCAGTTCCCGGTAACTTCTTGGCCTCGTTTTGTAAATTTGGATATGATTTGGACAGTTCATGGGTTTTAAAACTTCTTCCTGGTGGTAATCCGGTGCGCTTTCACCCTCGATATAGTCGTGAAACATGATCGGAAACATAAAATCGATATATTTGGATAAATGCCGGGATTTAACAAACATATCCATGCTCGCGATATGAGGCGTGAAAACGAGTTGGTAACCGTTTTTATAATGTTCGTCTTTCCAAAATTGCTCAACAATATTTCTGATTACTGCTAATTTTGGATGCCAAAGGATAAGGCCTGGACCGGTAAGTGCATTGGTTGAGAATAATTCCAATTCCTGCCCGATTTTGCGATGGTCGCGCTTTTCGGCTTCTGCCAAATTTTGCAAATAAAGATCAAGCTCTTCTTGCGTCGGAAAACAGGTACCATAAATCCTAGTTAGCATTTTGTTCTTTTCATTGCCTCGCCAATACGCGCCAGCCACTTTGAGAAGCTTAAAATGTTTAAGCTCTTCTTTTGGATTTTCGATATGGCCGCCTCTGCAAAGATCAAAGTAGTCGCCAGAATAATAGAAAGTAAGTTTTTGTCCTTCGCCGCTAAATTCCTCAATTAATTCTTTTTTGTATTCGTTGTCTTTGTAGGCGTCTCTAGCTTCTTTAGCGCTTACTTCCTTGCCAGAGAATTTTTCCCAGGTGGGAAGAAGCTGCTTCATTTTTGCTTCTATATTACGAAAGTTACTTTCTGATATTTTTATATCGCCAAAATCAAAGTCAAAATAAAAACCATTATCGATCGCCGGTCCAATCGTACGTTTAGCTTTTGGCCAAAGCTCCATGACCGCGGCCGCCAGTAGATGGGCACAAGAATGTCTTAAATTATTTAAATATTCGCTATCGTTTTTTGTTTTTTTCATATTCCAACAAAAAAACCACTTTGCTGTCGGACCGAGTCTGACTCGGGGTTCCATCCGGCTTAGTGGCTTAATTCTCTATTCTTCGCGATAGAAGCGCTTAACTTTAGGATTGGTAAATTCCTATGCAAACGCTAAGATTATTTATATCTTAAACAATTTTATCTTGGTTTGTCAAGTTTAAATTTTGTCCCTGACCTATTACCCACCAAAAAGCAATCAGCGTGACAATGCTTCCCGGGTTAAACATTAAAACCGTCAAAAGACCAAACAAAATGGTCAAGAAAAAAATATTTTGTTTTTGACTAAAAGCAACTAGTGCCGAAATAATAAGAAGCAGTAATAAAGCCACGCCCACTGCTCCGCCCTGGATCCAAAAGTCTAAGATAATGTTATGAGCGCTGTCGATGGGCTGGTAACGGACTAAATTATTCTCGCCCAGTTTTTCTGAAGCGATTTTTAGCGGTTTTTCGATGTTGCCGAAACCCGAGCCAAATAAGGGATTAATTTTGCCGGCGGCAAAAGCCGTCTGCCAAATCTGATTTCTGTTCTCCCACTTGCCAGCTGGCTCGCGAAAAGGAAAAATGAAGACCAAAAAAGCGGCGAGAAAATTGGGCTCGCCCAGAGTTCCAATCAAGCGGCCGGACGGCTCAGGATTAGTAAGGAAGCTAGCTATAAAAGTAAAGACAAAAGTAAAGATGGCTAACCGTTGGCTCTTAAAATCCAACACTATAAGTGAAGATAAAAGCGAAAACAAAATCAGATGCCAAAGCAAAAAAATTCCTTGCAGGCGGTAGCTATTGCCCCAGAAAAAATCAGCATTACGAAAATAAAGTAAATGAAAGAGGTAAAAGAAATAACAGAAAAAGAAGAATTTTCTTCATTGGATAAATTATAGCAAGTTAGAGTATGATTTATTTATTCTTCGAGCGAAGCGAGAAGTTAAAAATATGAAATTAAATCAGCTAACGCCAGAAGAAAAAGAAGTCATATTACATAAAGGCACCGAAGCTCCTTTTTCCGGCGAGTATGAGGATAGTTTTGAGGAAGGGACTTACGTTTGTCGCCAATGCAATACTCCCCTTTATGTTTCCGACAGCAAATTCCATTCCGACTGCGGCTGGCCTAGTTTTGATCAGGAAATAGCTGGCAGCGTTAGCAAAACAACTGATGCCGACGGACGGCGAACTGAAATTACCTGCAGTAAATGCGGGGGTCATCTAGGGCATGTCTTTATCGGCGAGCAGTTTACGCCAAAAAACACGCGCCATTGCGTTAACTCTTTGTCTTTGAAATTTATACCTAAAAAAAAGATTACGAAGTAATTCTAATTTTTAGCGCGGGCGGCGGATTTAAGAAGTGAATTGGCTTTTCTGAGTTTGTCTTTTTCTTCCTTTGCTAGTCGAACGACATCTCTTTTTTCCGCATCTTTTTTGAGATTTTCCTCAAAGGCCTCCTGGCATACCGAATTAGTGCAAACAATCTTCATGTGCTCTAACTTGGAAGTACTATGAAAAGTGGTTAGAATTTCCGTCCATTTCTTAGAAATTCTCTTGGGGCTGCCGCATCTTTCACACGGCTGATCCTCATAAGGCATGCTGCTTACTCGATTAGTCATAACGGTATTTTAAAGTGGGATTATGTTAACACATTGGAGGACTATTAGCAATTCTGACGACTCTCCGGCTTCGCCGGATCGCTCAGGAAGTTCGACTCTGGCTAGAGCAGTGAGCGACCCCGATTTTATCGGGGTGAGTCGAACTGCTGCGGGCACTAGAAGCTATTAGAACTATTTTACGCTTATACACAAACACCGTAAATTCCTATAAATTTGCATAATTATTACTATGGGGTGTACCCCGTATACTAAGAACATATTCTGAGAATAACTAACATTTAAAAGAGGAGGAATATGTTTAAGCGGGTACCGCTCGAAACCAAGAATGAGATCGTGGGGAAAGTTAAAAACGGGTTGTCAGTTCTAGAGG
>JACPZF010000016.1 GCA_016195615.1 Candidatus Gottesmanbacteria bacterium
ATGTTTGGCAGTGGGGTAAAGATCAAATTGCTAATATCCAATTTCAAACACTTAAAGATCTAACAGGTACCTTTAGAAGGATTATTATGAGTCAAACTTACCCCTATCAAATCTGACCTGTTTGATTTGCGAAAGGTATACTTCTACTGCTATTTTCCAAAGCTTATTTTTTCGTGTATGAGACTGCTTTTCACGTCTAGGAAGTTGTTCTCTATTCATATTTTAACAACTTTACTTATTTCTTAGCCGCTTTTTTCTTTGGAGTTACCGGCTTAACAACTTTTGGATTTAATGCACTGATAATTACGTCCAATTTACCGCTTATATTCATTAATTGTTCTACCAATTTTTCATTATTTTGAGCGTTTACTTTTCCGCAGTCGCAAGTAGTGACTGGCTGCATTCGCTTTTCTTCAAAACGCGCTCTTTCAAAATTCCGGCGATCTGATCCTCCCCTTGAGTCATTATCTCCGTTTCTCTTGCTTTCAAAACACTTACTGCAGTAAATCGGCCGATCCCCGCTTGGCCGAAACGGAACCTGACAGCTGTTGCCGCACTCGGCACAAATGGCGTCAAACATTTGGGGTTTAACAAAATCCCTATCGCCAAAATCTCGTCCCCCGGAACTTCTTCTGCCGAATCTATTTCCGCCTGATCGATAATTTTGTTTAAAGTTACCCATAATTTATTTTGTATTTATAACTTAAATATGTTGACTAGTATATTGGTTTAAGCAAACAATAGCAAGAAAGCAATCTGATTGGGAACCACTAGGAATTTAAGGAAGTGAAAAAAATTGTTAAAGACCATCTCTACTTTTGTTCATTTTAATTACTGCATAAACTCTTCGATGAGGTTTTTATAGTAAAGACTCTCCGCATGAACTTGGGTAAGGTCGTCATAATACTTATAAGAAATTCTATCTGAATACGGAAAATATAATCTTTTAGATCTATCAAATTCTGACTTTCTTTCTTGATCTCCGATAATCCTAGTTTTTGAAGTTTCGTAATGTTCACTTACCGCTTTTAGTCTGCTAAATGCTTCATTCATTCCCGTTTTGTGTACCACCTCATAAAAAAACCTTGGTTTATAGTGATCTTTAAACCAAATTACATCAATATTTGAAAGCGGATCGAGAATCGCCGGGGCAACATACTGAGTTAGATCATTTTTTCTAACTGTTACGAGCTCCTCCAGTTTCTTGTTGAAAACGGAATGCCCAGCGTCGTTGGCAGGAATATAAGTATCAAATTCCAACTGGTTTCCTAAATCTATCAGATAAAATTGAGCTTCGAAGGGAGAATTTATTTTTGTTTTAGAAAAATTGTTTAGAGCCGTTGTAATAACTTTATTCTCGTATCCCTTTTGTTGAATAAAGCTATTAACTGAACTGTATCGAGATAAGAACTCTTTAACTTTTCCGTCACTTATGTGATTAAAACCCATTACTGGGCCGTCTTTAAATTCTAATTCATCATTAATTATTTTTGATTCGATTTGAAAGAACAAAACGTTATTAAAGAAATATATAAGCTCCCAAGTACTACCATTTTCTGTTATTCCCCACGAATACTTGGCCAACTCACGATTAACGGATTTAAAAGCAATTTCGGCTAAAGCAATATATTTACCACTTCGATAGCAAAGAAATTCATCTCCCTCTTGAATTAATTCAAAATTTCTTTTGTTAGATTGACCTGGAATAGAACCCCAGTACCTTACTACCTCGTCTTTGGAAATATTTACAAAAGCAGCTTTTTCATTCCCTTTTAATAATTTATCTATCTCTCGAATAGACTTGCCATTTTCAATAGTATCTTTAAAATGCTGATTATCAACAGGAATACGAAAAATATTTTTCATATTTTTGGTGTAACAAATTCCGAAAATGAAACAAAAATATAGACCTTTTCCCGCGGGCTCGGAGGGGGTTTAGATAATTATACTCCACAATTTCTGGAAAATCAGCAGCCGGAGAATTGAGTAGAATTTTCAGAATATTTTTAGGAATTTTATTTTACCAGTAACATTTTGGGCATTCCCAGTATTCAGCCATTTTTAATATTCTGCCAAAATAATGGCCGCCGTAATAGGTTCTGTCCTTATATAAAATTACTTTAATTTTTTTACCACAAACAACACAAGCCTTTGCTAGTCTTTTGATGATTTCTTTTTTGTTTACCATAATAATTATTATACTATAATTTCTCTAAAATAGGCATCAACTATTTGTTTTTCTCTTTCAGACATAGCTCATACGCCGAAAGCGTCTCCTGTGCCATTTTCTCCCAAGAATACTTTTTAGCTTGTTTTAGGCCTTTACTTACCAAGTCCTTTCGCAATTTATCATTACCAATCACTAATTGTAATTTTTCCGCCATGTCATTAGTGTCTAGGGGATTAAAATATAAAACCGCATTGCCATAGATTTCTGGAAGGGAGCCGGCATTGGCGGCCAAAACCGGACAACCGCAAGCCATGGCTTCCAGGCCTGGCAAACCAAAACCCTCGCTTAGTGAGGGAAAAACAAAAGCCAAGGCTTCTTGATACAAAACCTTTAGATCTTCGTCAGGTACAAAACCGAGTAGCTTTACCTGGTTTTGCAAATCCTTTTCTTTTACCTCTCTCTCCAACTTTTCCCAAAACACGTCTCTGGCGCAAGCAATGGCCAATTGTACATTATTGTTCGAGGCAAAAGGCCGAGAACTATTTTGGAAACTTCTCGCTGCGCTCGAAGAGTAATTTAATATTCTTGTTACTTCTAACAGTCTCTTCAAATTCTTATGCGGGTAGGCACTGCCAGTATAGATGAAAAATGGTTTTGTTAGTCTGTATTTGCCTAAAATCCCTTGATACTTGCTTCTTGATACTTGATACTTTTTATAGTTATCGTCTATCCCTTCATAAGTCACAATTACTTTATTACTATCGATATTATATGTACTAATGAGTTTATTTTTTACCCATTTACTTGGTACGAACACTTTTTGTGCTCTTTTTACCGCGTTTGCAAATACCAGTCGGTATCCGGCGTATTTAATATCATATAAATAACTCGGCAAGGTTGTTACCTCTCTGCCTTTGGTCTCGTGCCACAATAAATCGTGAATCGTTACTACGAAGCGGCCTTGATACAAAAGCGGTACGTTGAAATGGGGAAAATGAACCAGATCTAGTTTTTCTTTTTCCAAAATATACGGAATCAACAATTGTTCCTTGACGGTATAATGCCTCGCCTCAGCGATAATAATTTTTGGCGCTTTTATACTCTTAATACTTAATACTTGCTTCTTAATACTCCCATACTCAGCACTCCTAACTAGTAAAACATAATCATTACTATCATTACCTAATAGAAGTCCTTTAATAAGACACTCCACGTACCGGCCAATCCCAGCGTGTTTCAAACCATACATTCTGGCATCAACGCCAATTTTCATAAATCTTCTCCAATTTCGCGCTTATCTCTTTCCAGTCAAAATTATTTTTAACGAATTCCTTTTCTTTTTGGGAGATTTCTTTTCGGACATTTTCGTTTTTTAATAAATATTCGACGTGAGCTATCAATTCTTCATCTGTTTTACCAATTAATATGCCGTTGGTGCTGGACAATCCTTCTATCCCCATTGGTGTCGTCACAATGGGCAGTCCGGAGGCCATAGATTCCAAAATCTTAAACTTTGTTCCTCCGCCAATTTGAAGCGGTGCTAAAAGCAAAGTTGAGCGGCTGTAAACCTTGCGGATATCGCTCACACTGTCAGCTACCTCAATTTGCGGATCGATTAGCTCGCCTAAATATTTATGGGCCCGATTCCCGACTATCAACAGCTTAACACCTGCGATATTTTTTTTAATCTCCGGCCACAAATTGGCGAGTAGATATTTCACGGCGTCTTTATTCTGGAGCCAACGGAAACTGCCCACAAAAGCAACCGTTTTGGTTTTTGGTTCAACCTTAGGGATTCGGGAAAAATATTTAAAATCCACGCCATTTGGTACCACTTCAACCGTCTTTCCTGTAACTTTTTCCACCGTTTGTCTATCTGTGTAAGAAACCGTAATCACCTTATCAGCTTTCTTCCAAAATCTCTTTTCCCAGTATTTCATTTTTAAAATGTCCAGATAAAAAAGGGGTTTTAAAAGAAACAGCCAAAACGATTTCACCCACGCTTCATAAACCTGGTACTCGATATTATATTCAGTTAAGATGACCGGAACTTTTGTCTTTGGCAAATTCTGCATCACGTAAAACGTTTCTACATCAACTAGATCATAGTTTTCCTTTGCCAATTCCTCCTTTAATATTTCTTGAAGCTTGGTGTTGGTATGTCCGGTTAAAAGAAACGGATAAAAAGAAAATCCGGTCTTTAGGATATTTTTAATCGACCATTGCCTAGCTCTTACTGCTGTTTTTACTCTTTTACAGTATTTTTTAATTTTGCTTAGGTTTTTTAAATCTTCATTTCTTCTTATTTCGCAAACAAGAGTAATTTCGTGTTTTTTAGACAAGTTTGTTAGGATGTTATAGAGTCGAACCTGACCCCCGGAAAAAAGCGGATAGGGAAAAAACGAAGACAGCACTAAAATTTTCATAACTTTACTTTGTCAATGCGAATATAATGTAGTTATCTTTCTGTTCTAATACTTTGTACGTTTTAGCTAAATTAAGTGCGTCCTTGTCTGGATTGACGATGACTAAATAACTAGCTCCCATTTTTATTATCTCTGGTATGGGTTTTTCGACCACCGGCCAGCCCTGGCGGTTGGTTTGGTATAAAAAGGCCGTATCGCCAAGATATGGCGCTATTACTTTGGCGTCTTTTGGTACGAGCGCATCCACTCTCTTTCCAGCTGTCACGATTTCCGGGTGGTTAATCCAGAAATAACCTCTGATTTCGTACCAGGAAAAAGCCAACATGCTAAGAAACGTAAGGACTACTACTGTAAAACGGGCTATTCTATTAACTTTTAATTTGCCGCTTAAAAGACTAGCTGCTCCTCTACCGGTGTAAATGGCAATTATGGGAATAAGAAGGATTTGATAATAATCGTGCTGGACGTTTCCCCTGGCAAAAACAACGACATAAAGAATCGTTCCTAATAAAAGACTGCCAAAAACAAAACTTTTGCGCGCTGTGTTTGTTACCAGGCCTAAAAACAAGAGAAACATACCGGTGTAGCCAAGCATCAATTTCCCCAGTCTTTCCGCAATGATCCAGCGGAAAAAAGCGCCGGTAAATCTGATATTGCCGCCGTTTAAAAGCCATTCGTAGGCAGGTATTCCTTCCGGAAATTGCCTAATCCAAAAGCGCCATAGAACAAAGGGCAGTATTGCTATCAAACCATAAAGATACAGCGAAGGATCAAATAAAACTTTAAGTTTTTTATCGCTTAAAAAGAGGTATGCTAAAGGTAAAAGAATAAAGCCCGCTGTCGGCTTAACTAAAAGTGCCGACGCCGCTAGTAACGCCGATATTATACTTAATATGTAATACTTGCTACTTAATACATTTCCTCCCTCATTCGCTTTGTCAAGAGCATAAATCGCTCCCAAGGCCAAACCTACTCCAGTCATCTCTGGCAATATGGCGCGGCTGTAATAAATCGAATACGGCAAGAAACCGAAAGCCCCGGCTGACAAAAGAGCATTTAGCTCGCCATTGTATTTTTTGACTAAAGCGTAAAGAAAAACCATCGCTAACAAAGAGAAAAAGATACTTACCAGCCGAAGCGCAATTTCTAAGGAAAATTTCGGATAGATCTTATAAACGGCGTAGCCCATTATTTGATAAAGAGGAAATTCCACCAGCCGCAGACCTTGTGGATTATCTCTACCCGACTGTACATTCGAAAGATCATCATAGCGAGGAAAAAGAGGTGTAAAACCAAATTTTACAAAATTTCGAGCGACAGCTGCTGTATCTGCTTGCCGCCACGAATGCCAATCAGCCACCGGATTATCGATCTTATAAAGGCGTACCCCAAAACTTACTAATACCATTAAGATCAATACTAAATTTCCAAACTTCTTCATACTTTAATTCTTTAATTCGTTAATTCTTACTTCAGCGTTACTTCCTTTAGCTCGTTGCCTTCGAAGGAAAAAACGTAAGAATTGGGGACGTTTTCTGCTGTTTTCAATCCTTCCTCGGCGCTTTTAGCCATCATTACTTTGATCGTTTCATCGCGGTAAACAAACCAAAGGGCCTCAGGCAGACCAACGGGAAAAATCCAGGACCGCTCAAAGCGAATCGGTATATTGCTAAAATAGAGTGTGCTTTCTTTAGGAAAGAAACGGTAATTATCCTTAACGGCGTAGATAATTTTTCTCGCCGTATCGCCGGCTTTCTTCCAGTTTTCCGTCGATTGCCGCAAATCTTTTTGGTACCAAAATCCGAGCAGGAAAACCAAAATTCCCAAAACCACGGGTGCGATTTTTTTCTTGCCAAAAAACATTTGTACGGCCTTTTCTAAGATATAAATAATTAAAATGGCAAAGAAAGAAGAAGCCAAAAGTCCATAGCGCTCGGCCAAATTGCCAAGACCTAAATATGGTAAAAGCGAAACGACCGCCAGACCAAAAAGCAGAAGTATTTTTTCATCTCCTAATTTTGACAGCTTTTTACGGAAATAGACTAAAAGAGCGCTTAAAAACACCAAGGCGCCGAAAGCTACTCCTATTTGTTCGCGAAGATGCTGGCGAAGAAAATTATAAAAAGGTAAAACCCAAAGGCCTAACAAAGAAATAGAAAAGTAGCCAATTAAGTTCCCAAAAACATTGTAGGGCAGATGAGAAATATTATAGTTGTAATCCCCGCTAAAGCCGTGGGCGTGGGCTAAATTTCGAATATAAATATAGAAACTAAGAATTAAGACAAAGAAAATTAAAAGCTTAGACCTTTTTTTCAAAAAATCCGATAGCCCAAATTTATTTTTTGCCATCTCGTACCAGATAACTAGAAATGGTAAAATCACGCCAGCTTCATGAGACAATAAGGCAAATATAAAGAAGATAACCATGAGAAAAAGCGACGTTTTTTTACCGCTCTCCTCGTAGGTTAAGAAGTTATAAAAGGCTGATAAGGTAAATAAACTCATTAATAATGCCGAGTAGGCGGAAACCCAGACCACGCTTTCCGTATTGATCGGAAGCATCAGAAAGAGAGCAGCTGCGAGTATGGAAGCATATTTACTCTGCCCCATTTTCAAGGCGATTTTATAGATCAAACAGCCAGACAGGAAATAACCAAAGATGCTTACTAAGTGATAACCAAGGGGCTTTAGCCAAAAAATGGCATAAATCGCAAAATACAAAATCTTAACTAGCGGACGGTAAAAAAAGCCATCGGCCATATAAAAATTACCGATAAGATCTCCGATCTTAGATTGCGCCGCCCATTTAAGCCAAACAAAATCATCACCCGTAAAATAATTGTTAAAGATTTTTCCGTAGCCAATGAGGGTTACAAGGAAAAGATAGAAATATAACGCGCCTTGAGAAGTCAAAAATTTCAAGGTTTCCCGAACAAGGTTAATTTTCTCTTTCTCATAAAGCCCAATAATGCCTATCGCTAAACCCAAGACCAGCCAGAAAATAAAAGCAACTTTTGAGGCTTCAAAAACATCAATAAGAATGGCGTTTAGAGCCAGTCCGATGAGTCCGGCACTAATACCGATGACAAAACTTCGATCAAGATGATTGGTGATCTTGGGTAGTGTTTTTTTAACCAAAATGAAAAAAGTGAGAAAGATAAAGAAAAAGGATAAAAATCCTAAAATTCCGGTTTCCCCCAAAGAGCGCAAATAATCATTATCCGTCGCCAGAGTAATTGATGAATACCCGGTTCCGGTCAAAGGATTTTTTCTAAACGCTTCCCAGGCCCGCGGCCATTCTCCTTGAAATCTTGTCGTAAAGGAAATGTCATAAACAAAAGCTTTTTGAATAAGAAAGCTTCCGGAAATAGTCGAAATCTCTGATGAAACAGTGGCTAATTTCAAAGACGAACTGACCGGCCTTCTAATGACGGCGATCGAGGTTGCTTCTGGCTCTGGACCTGACACGGGAGGAAGAGCGATAAAACCCGTACCTAAGGGCAGCGTTTCTTGAGGCGGCGGCGGTGTTGGTTTTATACCGGATATTTCCGGAGGTAATTTCTCTAAAACCGCAATCGGCTGGCCGGTTCTGGTATTAATCACAATTGGTTGGATACGAAAAGTCTTAGCAAATCGTTCCGCCGTTCCTCTTACCTGAACCAATAAAAAAAGGCTAAAAATAACCACCGGGATGATTAATATTTTCTTCTTTTGCAAAGTAAGCATGAAGGAAATGGTAATAAGATAAACCGCGAAAGATACGCGGGAAGCGGTCAATAGTAAAACCGATAAACCGCCAATTGTAAGAAGGAGAAAAAAGGCTTTAGTTAATACTTTTTTGACGCCGAAAAATAAACTCCCCAAAAGAGCAATCTCTAAAACTAGAAACGCGGCTAGATCATAATGGCCACCGAAAGTCGAAGTAATCCTCGCTCCCGGCGGCAGATACAAAGGTACTCCCTTAGCAAACTCTTCGTTCATCGTTAAAAAGGCCGGCATGCCGAGGAATTTTTGCGAAAAGCCATAGAGAATAACGCCAAACATCGCCAGTGCCGAGGCGGCGATAAATTTATTAATGTCACTTCCCTTTTTAATCGTCGAGCAGGCGGCAAAAAGCAGAATTAAATATTCGATGCGCCTTAAATAATGAAAAATTGCCACGTTGGGAAAAACATTGGCCAAGTTGGGAAAGATAAAAAGCAAAGCGATGGCCGTGGAAACAAAACCCACTACCCAATAAAAAATAACTGGCTTGGCAATGACATTGGGCAGCTTTAGCTTTCCTCTTATTAACGACAAAAACCAAATTCCGACAGCGAGACTAATCAGTACGTCTTCAAGCCGGATATAGACCCAAGTATGAGTAACGCCCAAAAGCGGCAATTTGGGATAAAGAGGTATAAAAAATAATAAAAAAACTACCAGCCAAGGCAGTAGTTTTTCATGCAAGAAATCTAAGAGCTTGGTCATAAGTTTCGATTAAATGATTATTGCCAGTTATTAAACCTAAAGTTTTTGCCAGATAGGCTTTTGCTTTTAACAAAAACTTTAAAATTAAAAGCTTCCCGCTGGAATCATATTTCCGGTAAAAATAAATTAGACCTTTATAGATATTAACAATCGCTTGCTCCCTACCGTTTTTACTACTTCCTAACTCTTGATGTATCACTTTTGCCTCGGGAATAAAACCTGTTAAAATACCTTTCATCTTCGCCCGATAGCAAAATTCCACTTCTTCCATGTACATAAATAGGTTTTCGTCCAAAAGTCCTGCCTTTTTAAATACCGATCTTTTCACCATCATGCACGATCCGGAAATCCAATCGACCACTAAATATTTATCAGGCGAGTTACGAAACAAACCTAAGCGTCCTCCTCCAAAGAGCATAAGGGCAACATTCCCAAGCGAATAAAAATTCCCGACTGATTTTTGTAAGGTTTGGTCGGGATTAATAAGTCTTGGGCCAATTATGCCAATCTCTTCCTCGGCATCTAAATATTTTACCATAATATCAAGACTATCACCAAGAATCTTGGTATCACTATTGAGAAAGAGGATATTTCTGCCTTGTGATTTTGCTAACCCGAGGTTGTTGCCGGCGCTGTAGCCTAGGTTTTTCTGACTTTCGATAAGAAGTACCTTGGGGTATTTTTTTTTAATCATGGCAACACTATCGTCGGTAGAAGAGTTATCAACGACGATGATTTCGAAGTTTTGATTTTTATAATTATCATAAATTGAAGCTAAGCACGAATCCAGCAGGTTTTTGGTGTTGTAACTTAGGATAATTATGGATAAATCCATCATGAATTATTTATTGAAAAAGTCTGGCTCGACCCACACGATAAAGAGGGTTTTGGTTTTTGCGTAAGCCAATTTCCTTGGCCGGTACGCCACCGACAATTTTAAAGGGTTCGACATTTTTGGTTACGACAGCGCCGGCAGCTACTACCGCTCCTCTTCCAATCGTTACCCCCGGTAAAATAATGACACGAGGACCGATAAAGGAGTAATCTTCTATTTTTACCTCTGCCGATTTTGCGGAAAAATCATCACTATGAACATCGTGTTCGCAGTTAAAAATTAAAACTTGGGAAGCAATGTCAACATGATTCCCAATCGTTACTTTTTCCCGACCATCCAAAAAAGCATGATCGCCGATAACCGTATCTTCACCGATCCTAATTCCAGATGGGTTAAAAAAATTCGTCCACATATGAATCGTTGCGTCTTTACCAATTTTTACGCCGGCCAGACGATAAAAAATTTTACGTACACTATGAAACGGAATATGACCCACCCATCTAAGAAGCATGAGTTCGAAATCTAAAACCACATTTATCATGCGGTTAATACTTTTGTGGTAAACCTCTTTCACGGTTAATTCTCTACCCATCCGGTCTCTAAACATATGGTTTTATTTTCCCGCTACTTGCTCTAAAACTTTAAGAGTTTCTCTGGCGGTTTTTTCCCAGCTGAATTTTTTTACCTGTTCGTAACCTTTTTTAATCATCTCTTTTTGTAATTTAGGATCTGAAATAACCATCTTTATTTTATTTAAGATATCCCCGACATTACTTGGATCTACGTATAATGCCGCATTTCCGCCAGCTTCCGGCATACTGCTAACATTACTCGTTACAACCGGACAGCCGTTTTGCATCGCTTCCAAAATCGGCATGCCGAAGCCTTCATAAAGACTGGGTAAAACAAAACAAGCGGCGTTTTTATAAAAATAGGGCAGTTCTTCATCGCTTACTGAATCTAAAAACTTTACTTTTTGTTCAACGCCAAATTTTTTGGGCGCAGCGTAGATTTCTTCATACATCCATCCCGATCTGCCTATGATTACCAGTTCTAAATCCTTGTCAGTTATTTTTGAAAAGGCTTCAATAAGCTTAACGATATTTTTCCTCGGCTGAACCGTACCTACGAATAAAATATAGTTATGATTTATACCGTATTTTTCTAAAACTTTATTCATACTCAATTCCTTAATTCTTAAATTCTTTAATTCTTTAATTCCTGGATACGTCACCGCTATTTTATTCTCCGGCAATTGGTACAAGTTGATTATATCATCCTTGCTCGCCTGACTGATAGTAAAAATCTGACGGCACGATTTCGCTGACCACTCGCTCCATAACTTCAATTGCCAAAAATCTTTTAGGGTAAAGTTGCTTTTAAAATATAAAAAAGACAAATCTAAAATCGAAATTGCTGAAGGATAAAGGATAAATGGCGGCAAATAATGCGTCGGAGAGAAAAAGATATCCAGTTTTGGCTTACTTACAAAAAAAAACTTGGGCAAAGAATACATCGTCCATAATTTCGCTGGCCCTACTAGTTGGTAGTGCCAGTTATTTTTTTCTTTAGGCAGATCTGATGGGATTACATTCGGCGGTAAAAATACGGTGTATTCATTTTTCTCATCAAAATCGTAAAAGGAATTTAAAAGCTCATAAGTATACACACCACTACCCACTCTTATTGGTACACCTTTAGTGTCATAGCCGAAGCGGGAAATTACTAGCTCTCTTCCATACCGAGAACTTTTTGGGCGTCTTTTTTGGTTGATTCGGAAATACAAAAAACGACTTCTGCCTCATTTTTAGCCCATTCCCATTTTCTTTTCTGCGTTTCTATAATTTTGACCGCGGTTTCCTTAGGATATTTATAGACAATCAGGTCATAGATTATGGTAGCTTTCTTAGCTTTTAGACAAGGCGGCTCTGTCCAATCGGAGGTGATAAAAACATCAACGTCGCCAATTAAATTTTCAATCGGAAATACGTGCAGTTTATTCCAGAGCAGATCCAAAAGAGTCGGCGGAAAATGAAAAATTTTTATTTCCGTATTGGTGTTTTTAATATCTTTAAAAAGGGAAACATCCAGTTTTTTTCGCAAGCTTGAGAAAAACAAAACATAGCTGTTGGTTTTATCGACTTGCAACAGGGCTGTTACTAAATTTTTGAGATATAGCGCCACTCCCGTATTCTCAAAAGCCAGTTGGGAAATATCAATGCCGATTTTCATAAATAATATAGATAAGAAAAAATGCTCCTGCATACCAGGTGAGTCTTTCCGCGGTAAAAAAGATGTGAAAATAAAAAAGGGGCATAGCTAAAACCAGCGACAGCAGACCAGAATAAACAAAAAGTTTTGGCCTGCGAGCTAAAATTAGAAATACTAACCAGACAACAAAAACTAAATCCTGCGGCTTCATAACTCTATTTTACCATTAATCGGGTAATTGATTCAGTTCGCTGGCTAGTTTTTGGGCGCTTTCGATGCAAACGTCAGTATTAATATATTCAAATCCCCCAAAACGGCCGCAAATATGTAGGTTGATGGAGCTCAAGAAAGCTTTTAAAATTTTCATATTTTTCTGATAATATAAGTCGTAAACAGGATAAGCATATTTTGTTACTTGCATATTTTTGTAAACCCGATGGGGAAAGAAATCTTCATCAGGAAAATAAATAGCCACTAAATTTGTTAATTTTGGCTTATTCAAGCCGAGCATCACCGTAATTAAGGCTCTATATTCTAAGGCATTGGCCGCTTTAATAACACTTTTTGGCACCTTAATGTTTTTAAGCATTTTCACAACTTCAAATATGGGGAGAGTCGAAACGACGTGATTATATTCCTTTTGCTTACTTCCTGAAGAAACCAACCACCCGTTTTTCGTTTTATAAATTTTCTGGACTTCAAAATTAAGAGTGATCTCCCCTTTGTTATTTTTGGCAAAAGCTTTAATCAGCGCCTCCACGCCGCCCCGGTTGGGATAAAGAAAATTAAGTTGGTGCTTGTAACCTTCTGTAGAAATACCAAGAGAAGATTTAATCACATCTTCTTTGGGCGGTTTAGGAATTCTTTCTACCCACTCCATGCCCATTTTTTGAGGCTCGGTTTTCCAAATTTTACGGTTGTAAGGAATTAAATATTTATTAGATATCCCAGTGCCGAAAGTGTCATAGAACCAGTCCTCTAAATTCTTAGGCTTTGGAAATTTATCGAATAGATAATGATATAAACACTCGTAGTTATCTTGGGGATCAAACTCTCCTAATCCGTTTTCAAAAGGATATTTAACCAATTTTCCTTTAAAATAAATCTTACTAATTCTAAGTTGATACTTTAAGTTAGGCCCGACCAACTTTTTTTCTAACTCCAATACAGTCTTATTTTTGGAAAAGAGAATATGAGCTCCGTGGTAATCAAAAGTATAGCCTTTGTCTATTAAGCTTTGGCAAAGACCGCCGCACCTGTCCTCTTTTTCCAAGATTTCGTAGGGTTTTTTAAGAAAATAACCAATGGCCAAACTCGTTATGCCGCCGCCTAATAAACCTATCTTCATGTTAGTTGCTTTCAAAAATATTATTTTTTAATTTAGGAAGGGACAACAAAATATTAAAAACCGCGCGCGGGATCTTTTTTAACGGTAACCCTCTCGATGCGCCGGTTTTACGAGCAAAATGTTTCACGGCAACTTCGGTGGTTTTAAATTTTCCTGCCACCACGCGCAAAACTATCTCTAAAGAAATGTTGTTAGTCAAAATCCATCGCTCTTGTAAAAGATTCTTTTTGACCTTATCTTTAAATAGTTTAAATCCGGAGTCTATGTCGGAAAAAGAAACCTTAAAATAAATATTAACGATCTTATTTAAACCCCAAGCTAGAAACAATCGATACCACGGATCATGGCGGTTAGATTTATTTCCTGTCACAAAATCGTATTTAGGAATTTTTTTATAGAGTTTCCAGAAATCCTCGGGATCATGTTTTCCTCCCGCATCAGCGTAAAAAACCAACTCTCCTTTTGCTTTAGTGAAGGCAAGTCGCAGAGATTTGGCGTAACCTCTTTTTTTAGGAGTCACCAATAATACTAAGGGTAACTTTTCGACTAACCCATAAAGAATCTCCCTTGTTCGATCACGACTTCCGTCCTCGGCTACTATCAGTTCGCTACCAGGAAGTTTTTTAATAATTTTTTGATAATAGTTTTTGACCTCGGAAATAATCGTATCTTCCTCGTTATGAACCATGAGAATAACCGATAGGGGTGTGTTTTTCATCTTTTCTTAAACTCTTCCCAGGCGGCGTCAAATTCTATGACTGTTTCTTGGGTTCTTTTTTCCGCAAGCATTTGTTCAATAATGCGAGCAGGAATTGTAACGATATCACTACCTGCTGCAAACGAGTCGCCGACATCTCGAGTAGATCTGATTGAACCGCTAATAATCTGACAATTGTATCTACCGGAGTCGATAAAATCTCTGCTTCTTTTAATAATTTCTATCGGATCATAGCCTGCTTCTTTGGCCCGGTTAAAAAAAATACTGGCATAGCTCGCCCCGGCCTTTATCGCAAGGAGCATTTGTTCAAACGAAACCATTAGTGTGGCATTTGTTTTAATCTTTAAATCTTTTAATTTTTTAATTACATTTAACCCCATGCCGTCGGTTATCATTGGGACTTTGACAACAACATTTTTATGCCAGGAAGCAAAGTTTTTTGCTTCCTTAATCATCTTAGCTACTGATTCATGCCCTGTTAGCTCAACGGAAACAGGATATTTTTTTAGCCTGCATATTTTTAAAACGGCTTTTTTGAAATCCCCAAAGTTAATAGTTTTTTCCTTAAGCAGCAGTTTTTGATTTGTCGTTATACCGTCGATAACTCCCCGATCTATCCATTTTTTAATTTCATCGATATTTCCAGTATCAAGAAAAATTAACATTGCCATAAGTTTATAATTTTCGCCAATACTCTAATGTTTCTTTCAGAGTTTTTTCTAAAGGTATCACCGGCTTCCAGCCTAATTTTTTAAGTTTAGAATTATCGCCTACCTTAAAGGGTTCATCAACGGGTCGAAATAAATTTTTATCTTCAACAACCTTAATTTTTTTAGTACTAAGTGAAACTAAGATTTTTAAAATTTCCGTAACCTTGTAACCGATACCAGAACATAAGTTATAAACTTCCCCAAGTTTTCCTCTTTTTCCGATCAACCAAATTCCTTTTATCGCATCTTCGATATTGACAAAATCTCTAACTGCTTCCAAATTACCAACCTTGAGACTCTTCTCATCGCCTTTTTCGATTTGCACGATTCTTTTCGAAAAGTCAGACACAACATCTGAGGTTTTGCCAGGTCCAATAATAAAAAAGGGTCTGATACGAATAATATTTACACCTTTTTTTAAGGAATATAGCATCGACAAGTAATCGACGAATATTTTTGACAAAGCATAAGGACTATTGGGAAAAAGCTTACTATTTTCCTTAATTTTTTTGATAGAGGAATTATAAATACTGGCTGAGCTGAAAATGATAACTCTGCTGTTTAGTCTAATTTTCATAACAGCTTCCAGAATGTATAGCGTCGTAAAAATATTCGTTTTAAGAGTTTGTTCTGGATTTTCCCAAGAAGGCATGACCAGGGTTTGTCCGGCCAAATGAAAAATAAAATCAGGTTTAAAATCGGAAATAAGATCTTCGACTTTTTCTTTCTCCAGTAAATTTAATTCAACTCTTTTTACCCCGTCGCTTTTTTCTTCCTGATGCAAAACAGTACCTAAAACTTTTATTCCCTGTTTTTTTAAAAACTGGCAAAGATGAAAACCGATAAAACCACCAGCGCCGGTAACAAGAACTCTCATACAAAAATCACCCTTCCTTCTTTGGCTGATTGATAAGCTTTGCTAACTATTTGCATCGCTGTGAATCCGTCTTCCCCGCTTTCAAGCGGTTTCCTCCGAGCGTTTATGGCGTTAATTAATTCTTCCCACTCGCTTTTCCAAGAAAAATCTTCCTGTCGGTATTCTTCGTTTTCTTCGCGGAACGGTCCATAGTTATCCTTTTTACCAAAAATAAATTTCTCAATGCCGTAGCTGCCTCCCAAGCCTTCGACTTTTACATACCCCTTGGTCCCGTAAACTTCAAACAGAAATGTATTCTTCCATTGTAAATTAGAAACATGAAAACTAATAGGTTGATTTTTCTTGGTTTTTAACATAACAAAAGCGCTATCTTCAAAAGGAGCAATCGGAAAGTACAAAGTATCGGCAAAACAGCTGACGGATTTAATTTCGCCGAAAAACCAACTAAACAAATCGACTAGATGGATACCCTGCTCCATTAAAATACCCCCAGCACTGTACTTTTTGTCACTTCGCCATTCTTTGGCAAATCCTTCTCTACCAGAGTAGCCATAAATGCTTCGGCCATACAATAATTTTCCGATTATTCCATCATCGACAAGTTTTTTTGCTTTAACAACGGCAGGGTGAAAGCGATGGTTGAAGCCGCATTTTAATAACCTCTGATATTTTCGGGCCGCGTTTACCATTTCCTGGGCGCTTTTAACGTCTTTAGCCAGGGGTTTTTCGCAAAGCACATGTTTTCCCGCTTTTAAAGCAGCGATTGTAATCTCCGCGTGGCTTTCTGGATAAGTCGTAACAACAACTATCTTAATGGATTTGTCACGGAGTATTTCCTCATAGGATTTTAAAACTTTAAGTGAATATTCCTTTGCGAGGACTTCGGACCTTTTTAAAGTTTTGGAATATATCGAGACCACTTGAGAATTCTGGTTGCTATTAATTGCCGGAATTCTTCGTTTTGCTTGTAAGCCTGCTCCGATAATTCCTACTTTAAATTTTCTCATAAGGAGTTCCTCGTCCAAAACCAATATAGGTAAAACCAAGCTTATCTAAGCCAAGATTGGCCAGAAAGTTGTTCGGGTCTAAAATAATTGGTTGTCGCATTAAATTTTTGACTTTCGGCCAATCAATTTTTAAAAACTCCGGCCACTCGGTCATTAAAACTAGAGCGTCGCAATTTCTAGCCAGGTTTTCGATTGACGAACAAACAGACAGATTATAACTTGCCAATTCCGATCTATCAACGCCGGGATCGTAAGCCTTAACTTTCCTTCCCGATTTCATAAGATTTTTAATTGTTTCTACGGCCAGAGATCTTCTTAAAGTACTTGTCCCTGAGGTATAAGTTAAGCCCAAAATACCAACGGTTTTATTTTTAAATCGTTTTAAAGAGTTTACCACCCATGCCTCTTGTTTCTTGTTAACTGCTAAAACGGCCTCGACTAAATTTGTAGGCACTTGATATTGTTCTCCGAGTGTTTTTAATATTTTTAAATCCCTTGCCAAGGTGCCTCCTGCGAAACCTAATCCCGGGTTTACTCTAGCATATGGTCCAATTCTTTCGTCCATCTTTAAAATCTTAGCGACTTCGTAAAAGTCAGCCCCGGTTTTATCGGCAATACCTGCCATTTCGTTGGCAAAAGAAATGGAAGTTGCTAGATAAGCGTTAATAGCATGTTTTACCATCTCCGCCGTTTTGACAGTAACGTGTATTTTTGGTGATTTAACTTTCTGATAAATCGCTTTAATTTTTTCGTAAGTTTTTTCCTTAGCAGTTCCAATTACTATCATGGCTGGATGAAAAAATCTCTGCCAAGCTTTTCCGAGTTGCAAGTTTTCCGGAAGATAAGTAATATCGATATTTTTTTTGCCAGAAGGATCAATAACCGCTAGCAGTTTTTCCGTTGTGCCGATCGGCACTTGGCTCGAAACTATTACCAAGGAATTACTCTCCATAAGATGAGTGCTACCTTTTGCGGTTTTGAAAAGAGAAGAAAGGTCGACTTCATCTTTTTCGTTAAGAGGGGTATCAAAAGTGAAATAAAAAATATTGGCTTTTTTAAAATCGCCAAAATTAGAGGTAAATCTAAGTTTTTTTGACTTAAGGTTTTTCCGCAAAAAAATTTCTAAGTTTGGCTCTAGAATCGTCGGTTTTCCTTTTTGGAGCTCTTTGATTTTATCTCTATCGTAGTCAAAACCTATTACCTGATGTCCTAACTCTGCCAACCCGACGGCTGTTACCAGCCCCAAATGCCAAAGACCTAAAACGGCAATTATTTTGTTATCCTTCATAAGCAAATTTCTCCAAACCCAGCATTCTTCTGGTGGCTATGCGTACGGCTTCTGTTGAAGAGTGAGTAGGATACCATCCCAGTTTTTTAACTTTAGCCACCGATAAAAAAACTTGCGGCTGGTCTCCCGGCCAGCCTCTTTTGCCGCCGGTGAATTTATACTTTACTCCCTGAAGTTTCATCTCCTGACAAATAATATCGGCAATTTCTACGACGCCTGTTCTGCTATCTGTTCCTAAATTAAAAATGTCGCAAGGTTGTTTTGCCAAATCTGCGTGCTTATAAACGAAATCCATACCGCCAATACATTCTTCTACCAAAAAATAATTTTTAGCTTGGTTGCCATCACCTAGAATTTCCAGCTGTTTTTGATTTTTACGAAGCTTGACCTGAAAATCATGAATTACACCGTGACCCATTCTCGCGCCAAGTACGTTTCCAAACCTAAACATCCAGGCATTAAGCCCGAATAAATAACAATAAGCGCTGATAAAACTTTCAGAGGAAAGTTTTCCGGCAGCATACAAAGAAATCGGCAAAAGCGGCCCATTAGATTCCGAAAACGGGATCTTTCCCGTTTCTCCGTAAATGGCTCCGGTTGAGGAAAAAATTATTTGTTTAACACCACTTAGTCGCATTCCTTCTAAAACGTTTCTGGTTCCGATGACACAGTTTTTTAAATCCATGTCAGTTTTAAAAAACCCGTTGGGAATATCGGTATTTGCGGCCAAATGCCAAACCAAATCGCTGCCTTTGAGAGATTTCTTAAGTTTATCTAGATCTAAAAGGTCAGCTTTATGAAAAATGAAATTTCTATTTCTTAAATGCGGCTTAATCCACTCCTTTTTGCCGGAAGAAAGATTGTCAAAACAGATTACTTGCTTATTTTCTTTTAAAAGCATCTCTACTAGATGGCTGCCGATAAAACCCGCCCCACCTGTGATTAATATTTTTTTTATTTGAGGTGTTAATAGCATATTATTTTCCTTTGCCGAAAGTCATCGTTAGCCTTTTTCAGCTTTTCTTTGTCCCCAATGTCTAAAAAATATCCTTTTTGTTTGAAT
>JACPZF010000069.1 GCA_016195615.1 Candidatus Gottesmanbacteria bacterium
ATAGAATGAAAACGTGATAAGTAAATTGCAGGCCGAAACGATCTTTTTAATCATGTGCTTAAATATAGCAAAAAATATGTTAGAATGCGATGAACAATTTCTAATAATTAATTTCTAATTTCTAAATAATGTTTAATCATTAAATGTTTAAACATTAGAAATTAATAATTATTTAGGCATTAAGAATTAGAAATTAAAAATTGATATGCTTGACTTTCTGTTCGGTCTCTTTTCCTACGATCTAGGCATTGATTTGGGCACCGCCAATACCTTGGTTGCCATTAAGCATAAAGGGATAATAATTCGCGAACCATCGGTTGTCGCCATGCACAAAAAAACCAAACAGATTTTAGCGCTCGGCCAGGAAGCCAAAAAAATGTTAGGTAAAACCCCAACCAATATTATTGCCCTTCGGCCTTTAAAAGACGGCGTCATTGCCGATTTTGACGCCACTGTCGGTATGCTTAAGCATTACATTCGGCTGGTTCACGAAGCGCCCAATAAGTTTGGTTTTTCGCTTTTGCCGAAAATTCCTAAACCCAAAGTCGTCATCGGCATTCCTTCCGGCGTTACGGAAGTCGAACGCCGGGCTGTTCAAGACGCCGCGCTAAGCGCCGGCGCGCGCATGGCTTATTTAATTGAAGAGCCCATGGCCGCGGCCATCGGCGCGGGACTGGCTGTTGAAAGTGCAAACGGAGTTTTTATTGTCGATATCGGAGGCGGCACGACCGAAATTGCCGTCATCTCGCTCGGGGGAATTGTTATCAATCGCTCGATTAGAATTGCCGGCGACAAGATGGATGAAACGATTATTAATTTTTTGCGCTTAAAATATGGGCTTCTGGTCGGTGATAAAACCGCTGAAGATTTAAAAATTCAAATCGGGAGCGCTTTTAGTCGAGACAAACAAGAACGCTATAGTGTTGTCCGCGGCAGAGACATTGAAACCGGACTCCCTAGATCGATTAAAATCGGCAGTAACGAAATTCGCGAAGCCCTATCTGGCGTGGTTAATCAAATAATTGCTCACATTTCCGAAGTTATCGAAGAAACCCCGCCTGAAATTTTAACCGATATTTTGGAAAAAGGGATCGTTCTAGCCGGCGGCGCTTCCCAACTGGTTGGCTTGGATCGACTGCTAGCCGAGTCGACCAAGCTTCCTGTTTGGAGGGCTGACGAGCCGCAAACCTGCGTCGTACGCGGCTGCTTAAAGGTTCTCGAAGACGAAGAGCTCCTGGCCAAAGTGAAAGTAACAGGAGGACTAAAATAATTTTTAATGATTAATTTCTAATTTCTAATAAATTTTAAATTTTAAATTAAAAATTGATTAAAAATTAAGAATTAGAAATTAGAAATTTATTTATGTTATCTATTGTCACTGTCCCCAACGACATTCTCAATCATCCTACTAAAGTGATTTCCCACGTCGATGCCAAAATTCTAAAAATCGCCACGGAAATGAAAGAAAAATTGGCGAAAATGACTGATCCTAAGGGCGTTGGTTTGGCAGCCAACCAAGTGGGAATCAATCTTTCCCTGTTTGTTTTTCGCCAAGGACCTAAAATTAGAACTCTTATCAATCCTAAAATTATCTCCCGCAGTAATGATTTGATTTATGATAAACGCGGCAAAAATACCATGCTCGAAGGCTGTTTATCTATTCCCCATTATTACGGCTTGGTCAAACGCCCCAGTAAAATCAGACTCTCTTTTCTAGATTTAGAAAATGTTACCCACGAAGAAGAATTCAAATCAGCAGATTCAATTATAATTCAACACGAGATCGATCACTTGCAAGGCAAACTTTTTATTACCCGCCTTCTAGAACAAAAAGGGAAGCTTTATAAAATTGATTTAAATAGTAAGGATAAAGACTTGGCGGAAGTGGAAATTTAATATGAATCTTAGCTTTTTTAGTTCATCTCCCTTATCGCTACCGCTTCTGGAAAAACTTAATACTGATTTTAGCGTCAAATTAGTCATCACCCACCCCGATCGGCCGGTGGGAAGAGAACAATTCCTCACGCCATCGGTTTTTAAAACCTGGGCCATTAAAAAAAACGTCCCCGTTCTTTCCCCAACCACCCTAAAATTCCCAACCTCCCTAATCTTGGTTAACAAAATGCGCGACCTAAACATTGATCTCGCCATTGTCATTGATTACGGCCTGCTAATTCCCCGGACAGTTTTTACTGCGCCAACACTTCAAACCATAAACATCCATTTCTCTTTACTACCAAAGTATCGCGGGCCCTATCCTGATGCTTTTGTCATTTTAAAAGGGGACAAAAAAACCGGGATTTCCTTTGTTTTAATCGATGAAGGGTTTGATACCGGAGATATTTTGGCACAAAAAGAGGTCGCTATTTTAAGCGCTGAAACCGCCGGAGATTTACACCAAAGGCTCTATCAAGAAACAGAAAATATTATAACCTATATTATTGACTACTGGGCTAAGTACAATACGGGTATAAAAAATACCCAATCACTAATCACTAACCACCAACTACAGCTATTCCTTCCTCCTAAAAAACAGGACAATAAGTCCGCAACCTATACCAAAAAACTAATCCGAGAGGATGGATTTATTAGTTGGGAAAAATTAATCGAAGCCAGTAATTCTCTTTATAATTTCTACCGCGCTCTTACTCCCTGGCCCGGCATGTGGACCTCTCTAGCCAAAAATAATAAACGTCTTAAAATTCTCAAGGCGCATTTGGAAAAGGAAAAATTTGCTATCGATGAAGTCCAACTTGAGGGTAAAAAACCGGTTTCCTGGAAACAGTTTTATGAAGCTTATAAAAACTAAAGTTTAGAAAAAATTAGTTTTTTCTTCTTGGCGAAAATATGTCGGTCAATGTTAATTTCCGCAATTTCGTATGTTTGGCTTAACAGTTTTTTTAAATCTTTCTTAAATTCTGGCAGGTTAAATTCCTTAAGTAATTGACTGTATCTATTCCAGTCAAAATCTTCTTCCAAAGCAAGAAGTAATATGTCTACTTTGTCTTTTTCTCCCTTAACCGATCCATGTCTTTGCGAATAAGCATACTGCTTTAACATTAATAAAACTTCTTTTTGTATAACCTGAAAACCCTCTTTTGCAGTTTTATATTCAACAATCTCCTCTACCGCAACACCCAAATCCGAATAGAAAGGAAGATAAATATCAATGTCTATTTCTTCATTTTTAATTTCATATTTTAAAAGACGATTATTTTTTACGACTTCATACTCTTTTTCCAATTTTGCTAACTCGTCATAATCAATAATAATATCAATGTCTTTTGATTTTAACGCATGTGTCCAAATCCATACTGCCCAGCCCCCGATTAAAACAAAATTGTGATTTTTTCGAAGCTCTTTTAATATTTTCCAGCTTTTTTCGGTGATGAGATTTTGATAATAATCCATATTATTTTCTTATTTTGTCCAGTAAATTTTGATAAAAATCCCTGGCATACCACTGGGGCAAATTCCATAAATCCACAAATAACTGACCAAGCGGAAGAACCCTATATTTTTTCAGCCATTTATCCTCTCTTAAAATAAACAGATTGGCGTTTCCTTTTTGCGGAGGAAATCTTTTACTTATCCCCGAAATATCTTCTTGACTATAGACATAAATTTGATCATAGTCGGCCGGCGCTTCTTTAAATAGGAATCTGAAGGCAGTATAGGCCGTCGGAATTATCTGTGCCGGCAGGCTTCCTTCTGTCTCCATAACGGGCAAATCTACTCTTGTTGCATAGCATATATCTTTCTCGAGATTTCTTTTTGTCGCCCAGAAAAAAAGCAATTTTTCATAATCTTTCAGCCGGAAAAATTTTTTTTTGACTTCCACTATCCCCAATCTCCGCAATTCATTTAGAGCGGCATGAACGGTACTCGTAGAGATGCCAAACTTTTCCGCGAGTTTACTCTGGTTAAAAATATAGTTATTCCTCTCCAGAGCCTGATATAAAATCTCTCTCCAAATAATTTCAATTTTTTTCATAATGGCTTTAATTTTCGATTTATTGTATACAATAATAGTCTATTTTCTATATTAATCGAATATAATAAGGAAGTCAAGAGGCTAGCCGAAGTTTTTGTTTAATTTCATCTAAAGATAATCGTTTTTCTTTTTGCAGCTTTCTTATCTCTTTTATTCTCTCGGCCATTGAACGGTGATACAATTGATAACCTGCTTTGGTATGTTCTGCGACTTCAAGCAGACCTTTTTCTGTCCAATGTCTTATTGCAACGACGCTTTCTCTTGTCTCTTGTGCGAGTTCACCTATTTTTAACAGCTTCCCGCGAACAATAAACTGTGATGCATTAAACTTGGGCATAACTGGCTCGCGTTTTGCGGCATTGATGTAGGCATCAAGTGACTGCTCCACTGCAATTTCAACAAGGTTATAGAATGGCTGTATATCTTGTTTCTCTCTAGCGATGTCAAATGTCGCAAGATACTTAATTCTATCCTCGTTTCGGATAACTGCCATTGGATAGTCATACATCGTAAGAATTAAGTTCATTAATAAGCGTGATGTCCTACCGTTACCATCAATAAACGGGTGAATATTTACAAACTTGAAATGTACATCAGCGGCTAATTTGACAGGATTTTCGTCCTGTATGCTTTGTAACCATTGGATAAACTCTTTCATGGCGTGGGGAATCCTGTTCGGCATGGGAAATTCAGCGTTTGAACCTCGTATAAATACTTCTGATTGTCTGTACTTACCAGCCCAGTTATCATCAATTCCCGTCAGAATAATCTTATGGATATCCTTGATGTCTTGTTCGGTAATGTGTCGATGGCTCTTTCGCTTTTTGGCAATCTGTTTTACAAACTCAATTCCTTTCGCATGATTAATTGCTTCTAGTTGGTCTTTAAGAGACTTTCCGCTTATGATTGCCGCAGTACCACGTGCAATTACTTCCGCAGTTTCAAGCCGTGAAAGCGTATTGCCCTCTATGGCATTAGATGAGTATGTCAGCTCAGTTTGATACCACTCGTCGAGATTATCCTGTAACTCTTTTGGTAGGGGTCTGAGTGCATCGAGCTTTTGTTTCTTTTCCGCAATTTGTTTTAGTTTGTCTTTCATAGTTTTCCATTCATTTTTCTGCTTAAAGTATAAGGTATTACCTTACGGTTTGTCAAATGAAAATGTAAGGGGTAGTAGGAATCGAAGTTTTTTTAGTATATTCGAATTGGCTAAACAAGAAATTTGAGAACCGTCCCCTAGTCTCCTACCTAATAATCCTCTTTAATATGCTTCATCGCCCTTTCGAAAGGTTCAGTCGTAAGTTTCCAGTGTCCTTCAAATGGGTTATTTAAATCTTCTACCAGCTGAAAAAGCATCGCTAATATAAACATGATACCATAAAGCGTGCTAAAAGTTCCTAAAAAGGCCTGAATATCTGCGCGTTCTAAAACCGCCGCGGATTTAAAAACAGTCCTGGCCAAATACATCGCTACCACAGAACAAAATGCCAAAAAAAATGATTTTATAATCACAAGCTTCATTTAATAATTAATAATCTTTTATAGACTCTTAAAACAAAGATTAATAAAGCAAAAAAAGAAGAAAGGTAAAAAAATACTTTAAGAAGGTTAGGAAGCCTTGTTAAGCTTTGATTAACTCTATTAGTTCGCATTTCTCCGAGTTTGCCGTAATGCTCTAGTACATGATCAAACACTGTTTGGTCATGATCATCGTCGAACTTAATGTTATTAATTATCGAAAATATTTCCCGGAAAACCTTGGAGGTTTCTTTATCTCTTTCTCCTTTGCTAATGGCTGGAAATTCTCTATTTATTACTAAATCAATATATTTATTGATGGCCTTTTTCATCATTTGGCTTAACTTATTATCCCGAAAATATAGCGTAAGTCTGTAGAGCCTTTCCATACCCAACGCTTCCTCATCAATAAGTTTGGTAGCGCCATTATATTCTCCCCAGACTTCAAAAACGATAAAAGCCGCCATGATGCCATAAAGCGTCCCAAACAGAGAAACGAAGTTGTTGATGCCTCCCACATCAGCAAGGAAGCTGTCGGTTTTAAATATCACGCGGGCGCGAGGTAGCTCACAAAATTAACAACCAGAGAAAAAATTAGAGCTTTTAAGATAACTTTGTACATAAACCTCTACCGAATTTTTAATTTCTAATTTTAATTTTTTATTATAGCAATGTTAAAACGAAATATCAGATTTCATAATGAAATATTCGAGAGGTAACACTGGTAACAAATGTTTCTTTGGTTTTTTCAAATGTTTCAAATTGGGTATTGGAAATTGCATCTTTTCCCCATCTCCACACA
>JACPZF010000017.1 GCA_016195615.1 Candidatus Gottesmanbacteria bacterium
CCTTAATCAGCGTTTTGATAATAGCTATCTCGCCTTAGTAAGCTGCTATCCTCCCGGAACTTACTATAAAAGATTAGTAGTGTATGCAAGACTCTTGAAACCAGAGTAGATTATGAGTATTCTTGCCTTGGATTTTGGTCAAAAGAAGATTGGTGTTGCGATTTCCTATTTTGCCCAATTGACCAAACCTTTTGGGGTTTATAGTCGCAAAGAATTTCTTAAAAAAGTCGCAGAAATCATTAAGACGCAAAATGTTACTATCATAATTATTGGTCTTCCCGAGGGAAAAGTACAAGATGAGGTCTATAGCTTTGGAGCGATACTCGAAAAAAATTTTGGTATAAAACCTTTTTTTATCGATGAAACATTAACGAGCCAAGAGGCGCAAAAAGAATTAATCATTAAAGGAATAAGAAGAAAGACGAGGAAAAAGCTAGAAGATGCCTATGCGGCGTGCTTAATTCTGGAAAAATATCTTAGTGAAAAAAACCATGAGAAGCTTACTAATTGAAGAAAAGGGCAAAACCTGGGAAGAAAAATTTGAGAATGTTCTAATCAAAGTTTGGCCAAGTGTCTATGATATAATTAACGGATTCGTCGGCCATATCTATGGTACGATTCGTCGAAGTTTCCAGATCGTTTTGGAACAAATAGGATTAACAAAAAGAAGATATAGAAAGTAGTTTTTCATGATTAAAAATTTAAAAAACATTTTTGCTCCGATTCAAGAGTGGCTACTTACTAATAAACAATGCGTCGGTTGTGGGACGCCGCTGGCCAAGGGCAAACGTCAAGCCCAAAATCCAAACACAGAAAAAATTACCTGTAAATGCGGTCGCATCTATATCTACGACCTGAAAAACATCAAATACCGCCGTGCCTTGAGTGAAGAAGTCTAAGAAACATCATGAAACTTTTTTTAACTCTTCTTATTTTTGGTTTAATCATAGGTATCCTCGGAGCAGCCAGCGCCTTTGCCTGGTGGCAAGAAAATCTTAAAGCGCTTGACCGAGCCCAAAAAGATACCCAGATTTTTGTTGTCCAAAAAGGCGAAAGCCTAAAGGCTATTGCGTTGGATTTAGAAGAGAAAAAATTAATTCGCAGCTGGTTTGCTTTTAGTCTATTGGTAAGAAAAGAAGGCTGGCAAAATAAAATTCAAGCCGGAGATTTTCGTTTGTCGCCTTCTTTTTCCGCGACCAAGATCGCCGAAGAATTACAACACGGAACCCTCGATGTCTGGGTGACAATTCCTGAGGGCTGGCGTAGCGAAGAGGTTGTCGAAGAACTGCTTAAATCGGGAATCTGGAATGAATTTCAAAGCCAAAGCGTGGGTTTTAAAAAACAAGCTTTGGATCTTTTTAACAAAAACAACGGCAAACTTTTTCCCGACACCTATCTGATTCCGAAAGGATCGACGACCGAACAAGTGCTAGAAATTTTTCTTCGTAACTTTAGACAAAAAATAACTGGTAAGTGGTGGGAGGAGGCGGCGAAACAAGACATAAGCCCAGACCAAGTATTAGTTCTCGCATCCCTCGTGGAAAGAGAAGCTAAATATGAAAACGATCGGCCGATCGTAGCCGACATTATCAGGAAGCGCTGGCAAGAAAAAATACCTTTGCAGATTGACGCGACAGTTCAGTATGCCCTAGGAGAAAGTACGAAAAGCCAGGGTGGTTCTTGGTGGAAAAAAGAGTTAACAGGTGACGATTTAAAAATAGATTCGACTTACAATACCTATTTATATCCAGGCTTGCCGTCGGGCCCTATTTGCAATCCGGGGTTATCAGCTATTAAGGCGGTAATTTTTTCTACTAAAACCCCTTATTATTATTATCTTTCCGACAAGAGCGGAAAAATGCATTACGCCAAAACTCTAGAAGAGCACAACGAGAATATTCGTAAATATTTCTAGGACTTTGTCCTTATTGACAGAGAGTATTAAATACTGTATAAGTAATGATATTAACCCTTGAAAAAGGCGTACGATATGTACGCTTATTTTCGTTTAGCAAATCCAAACAGTAATTAAAAAGATCACTTCCTAATGGCAGACGATCATATTAAACCATCCGACAGAATTTATTGGGGCAGGAAATTCACCGGATTACCCGAGCTCGATTTAAACAAGGTCTCCAGAGACTCTTACTCGTGGTTTTTGGCCGAAGGGATAAAAGAAGGATTGATAGAAATTTCCCCGATCGAAGATTATACCGGCAAAAACTGGAGTTTATCTTTTGGCGATATTTCCTTTGGAAAATCAAGACACACTCGCGCCTCGGCCATCGAAAAAGGCCTAACTTTCGATGTTCCTCTTAAGGTAGAAACCAAATTAACCAACAAACAAACCAGCGAAGTTGTTAAACAGACAGTTTTCCTTGGCGATATTCCGAGAATGACTACCGTAGGAACATTCATTATTAACGGCATTGAAAGAGCCGTAGTTAATCAAATCATCAGGTCGCCGGGCGTTTTTTTTACTGGAGAAATAGATCCCATCACCGGCAAAATGCTTTACATGGTAGAAATCCGGCCCATCCGGGGTTCTTGGTTGGAATTTAATATTAGCCGCAACAACATTATCACGGTGAGAATTGATCGTAAGCGGAAGTTTCCCGTAACAACTTTCCTTAGGGCAATTGGATTTTCGACGAACGAGGAAATTGCCAAACTATTTCCCAGAGACGAAAATAATTTAATCCCCTCAACTCTTAATAAGGATACTACCACTTCGACAAGCGAAGCCATCATCGAAATTTTTAAAAAAATCAGAA
>JACPZF010000078.1 GCA_016195615.1 Candidatus Gottesmanbacteria bacterium
GAAAAAATACTTTCGGCGATGACCATAGTTTGTCGCTGGAATATAAATCGCTGGCGGCTAAAAAAAATATTATTTTTGTAAATATTATTTCCGGCCGCATACAAAGATTTTTAACACTACAAAATCTTTTGGCGCCTTTTGCCCTTGTCGTAGGTTTTTTACAAGCTGTCTATTATTTAGTTAAATATCAACCTGATTTAATTTTGTCTTTTGGCGGATATTTATCAGTACCGATGGTTTTGGCAGGATGGTTTCTGAGAATTCCTGTGATAAGTCATGAACAAGGATTTGCGCCGGGAATGGCGACTAAAATAAACGCGATTTTTTCCACCCGAATTTGTGTGTCGTGGGAAGAAAGTTTAAAAAATTTCCCATCCGGCAAAACCGTTTTGACAGGAAATCCGCTTGGCGAAGGAATTAGAAAAACCTATCAGGAAAAAAGCCCCTTCCCTTTCCCCAACTTTAAACTTCCGGTAATTTTTATTACCGGCGGCAATCAAGGTTCGCATGACATTAATATGATTATTAAAGAATTACTGCCATCGCTTTTACCCTGGTTTATTGTCATTCACCAATGTGGAGGACATTTAGGATATCACGACGAAAATGATTTGAAAAATTATGTTAAAACTATGCCGGAAAGTTTGCAGAAAAATTATTTTGTCATTTCCCATATTGCCAACGAGGATATGGGAATAATTTATAATAGATCAGCCTTAGTTATTGGTCGGAGCGGAATTAATACTATTTCGGAACTAATCTACTGGCAAAAAAAAGCCATTCTTATTCCTTTACCTTTTTCCCAAGGAAAAGAGCAGGAAAAAAACGCGAGATACTTGGAAAATTTGGGCCTCGGTGTGGTTATTAATCAAAACGAATTAACTCCTGATAAGTTAAAAACAACCATCCGGTTAATGTTGACAAGAGAAAACAAAACCGATCAAGCAAAAATTACCGCGGTTTCCTCACTCTTTAAAAACGCCGCGGAAAAGATAGCCGCAGAAGCTTTCCAAATATATGATCAAAAAGGCAGTCATTAAAAAAAAACTACTGCATTTTTTACTTTTACTATTTGTTATGGCTGCCTTATTATCGGTTGGAGTTTTGTTTGGGAAACCCGTAGACTTTAAATCTCTTAATTTTGGTACGGACAAGCTTTTTAATCCGGCAAAAAACAATAACTATTTGATACTAGTTAACCAATTAGCCAAAGAACAAATTGATATTTCTTATTTAAACTATCTCGATAATGATACGGTTGAGGCCTCGCTGACGTCCGGGGTAAAAGTGATTTTTTCTCTTAAGAAGGAACCGATTAGTCTCGTTACCTCTTTACAACTCATACTGTCGCGTTTTAGAATAGAAGGCAGGAAAGTAAGCAAAATTGATTTGCGTTTTAAGAATCCGGTAGTGGAATAATTTTTAATATGGCAAAAGACAAACTGATGGTGGGAATTGATGTTGGTACTTCAAAAATTTCCACGGTGATAGCCACCCATAAGGAGAATCAAATCAATGTTATCGGCGTTTCCACCATTGCCTCCAAGGGGTTAAGAAAAGGACAGGTGGTCGATATTGAAGAAGCTGTGGCAAACGTTTCCTTAAGTTTGGAAGCAGCCGAAAGAATGTCAGGAGTCAGCGTTTCCTCGGCTTACGTTTCGCTTGGCGGCATTCACATAAGTTCCCAAAACAGTAAGGGGGTTGTGGCCGTTGCCGAGCCCGATAAAGAAATTACCGAAGATGATACCAGACGAGTCATTGAGGCCTCCCGGGCGATCAGTTTACCCTCCGTAAGAGAAATTCTCCACGCCATTCCTCGCCACTTTATTGTCGATAGTCAAGAAGGAATTGCCGATCCAATCGGGATGACTGGCGTTCGCTTAGAAGTTGATACTCATATCATTACCGGCTCCTCAACGGCGGCTAGGAACTTAGCTAAGTGCATCGAAGAGTTGGGAGTATCGGTTGACGGTCTGGTCTTTTCTGGTTTGGCCTCTTCTTATGCGGTGTTATCAGATACCGAAAAAGAATTAGGAGTGATAAGCGTTGATATTGGTGGCGGGACGACAGATATGTGTATTTTTATCGATGGTTCAGTCGCCTATTCGGCGGTAATTCCCGTTGGGGCAAGGAACATTACCAATGATTTAGCAATCGGTCTTCGTGTCTCCCTGGAAAGCGCAGAGAAAATTAAATTGGCCTTAAGCCAAAAACAAAAATTACCAACGTTTCCCGCCGAACACGAAGAGAAAAGCAAGAAAGAAGAAACCAGCAAAGACGACTTCGACTTTAGCGAGTTAAATAAAAGAACCCTCGTCGAAGGCATTATTAAACCAAGACTCATGGAATTATTCACCCTGGTGGGATTGG
This sequence comes from Candidatus Gottesmanbacteria bacterium, assembly GCA_016195615.1. GTDB lineage: Bacteria > Patescibacteriota > Microgenomatia > JACPZF01 > JACPZF01 > JACPZF01. The sequence continues at coordinate 2,371 of JACPZF010000078.1, forward strand.
AATTACAAAAAAGCGGTTTGGCAGGACAAACACCGGCCGGTGTAGTGTTGACAGGAGGCGGCGCCGAAACAGTAGGTATTATTGAAGCTTGCAAACAGCGCCTTTCGCTTCCGGTACGAGTCGCTAGTACGGTTGGAGTATCAGGCTTAATTGATGAACTGCAATCTCCGTCAAGTGCCACGGCCATAGGTTTACTAATCTATGGTTCAAAAGAGGAATCAGAGGAAAGAAAGGGAATGTCTTTTATTCCTAATTTTTCTGGATTGACTTCTAAAATACCTTTAAAAGGGATTGCAAAACGAATTATAGATCTGGTAAAATCCTTTCTGCCATAAAACCTTTTAAAAACCTCTGCCCTAAAGAAAGGGTTAACATATGTTAATCAAACCCGACCTGGCGAGATTTGCCAAAATCAAAGTAGTCGGTATTGGGGGCGGCGGATGCAACGCCATAAATTCCATGATTTCAAGCCAACAAATTCGTGGCGTCGATTTTATCGGCGTCAACTGCGACGCCCAAGCTCTTTTAACTTGTCAGGCAACTACCAAAGTTCAGATTGGCGAAAAATTAACCAAGGGTTTGGGAGCCGGGGCTGATCCGGAAATTGGCCGGATGGCCGCGGAAGAAAGCAAAGAAAAATTAAAAGAGGTTTTATCAGACGCCGATATGGTTTTTATCACTTCCGGCATGGGCGGTGGAACGGGAACCGGTGCTTCTCCCATCGTTGCCGAGTTGATCAAAGAACTCGGGGCATTGACGGTAGCCGTGGTTACCAAACCATTTGTGTTTGAAGGCACGAGGCGCATGATTCTGGCCGAAGGCGGCGTCAGCGGCTTAAAAGAAAAGGTCGATGCGTTAATTGTTATCCCCAACCAAAGACTTTTGGATGTAGTTGACAAGAAAATGACCTTGGTGGAAGCTTTTAAAGTGGCTGATTCGGTTTTAGGGCACGGCGTCCAAGGAATTTCTGACCTCATCACGCTTCCAGGGCTAATCAACGTGGATTTTGCCGATGTTAAAACCGTCATGCAAGATGCGGGTTCGGCGCTCATGGGAATTGGTATGGGAGCAGGAGAAAACCGAGCCATGACGGCGGCGAGAACGGCGATTTCTTCGCCTCTTCTTGAACTATCCATCGACGGAGCGAAAGGGGTTTTGTTTAACATCACCGGCGGCAATGATTTGACGATGGCCGAAGTCGACGAATCAGCCAAAATCATTGCCCAAGCGGCCGATCCTGATGCCAATATTATTTTCGGCGCGGTTATCGATGAGGCAATGGTAGATCAAGTGAAGATTACGGTTATTGCCACAGGTTTTGATGAGAGCAAGAGGCGACTTAAGGAATTGGTGGGGAAACAACCAATGAGCCAAGGAGTAAAAGTTAATGTACAAAAAACAGAAACAGAAACGCCGGAAGGCGAAGAAATTCCTCCGGAAAAAGACGAATGGGACATCCCCGCCTTTTTGCGGCAGGGGAGAAATTAAAATTTTCTATATCTAATTGCAGCACCTTCACCTATCCGCTCAATTTTTTTCATCTTTAGTAATTTATTTAAGACCTGATTGACTGTGGGACGAGCAACATGGGCTTTTTTTGCTATTTCTTGCGGCGTTGCTTCGTTAGTTGTTTGTAAATATTCCCAAACTGCCAGTTGCTTTGGTGAAAGCAGAGTCTCAATTTTTTCAGAAGTTAGTAAATTAATTGCCATTTTAGATTGTTGCAATAAGACAGTTAAAAAAAAGTTTAACCAATGATTAACATCTTCTTTATCTGTTTTGAAAGTCTTTTGGCTTTGTCTTAGTGCAAGATAATATTCGGCCTTGTTATCTTCGATCAATTTTTCATGGGAGACGTAAGGCATATATAAATATCCTTGTTGTAATAAAAGAAAATTGGTTACTATACGAGACAATCTCCCGTTTCCGTCTTGGAACGGATGAATATTTAAAAACTCCACAATAAAGTTTCCGACAATAAGCAGAGGATGATACTTTCTCTCTCTCAATGTCTGTTTTGTCCATTCAACAAGCTCTATCATTTCTTTTGACGTTAGGTATGGAGGAGTTGTATCAAATAGTGTTCCGACGGATTTTCCGGCTTCATCTATCATTTCTACTTTATTTTCCTGAGTTTTGTAGTTTCCCCGATGTAAGGCATCTTTTTCTACGAATTTTAGAAGTTCTTTATGGAAATGCTTAATAAGGCTTTCATTAAGTTGTAAATTTTCCCAGCTGTCAAAGACATTTTGTAATAATTCATAATATCCTTGTACCTCTTGTTCGTCACGACTTTCAAATTTTTGTATAGAGATACCACGAAGCATTTTTTCAATATCACTATCTGACAATTTTGCCCCTTCAATACGGGTAGAAGCACCCGTTGAAGTAATAAGTACAGATCGTTTTAAGCGTCCCAAAGTCTGTGGGCTTAGGTTCGTGCCAGCACTCCACTTGCCTTTCAGTTCTTCAATTTGGGCTATTTTTATCCAAATTTCCTGGGTAATATTTTTTAATCTTGCTTCAAAATCTGTCATATATTATATATGTATAAGATTATATAAGGTTGTATAAGATAAGTCAAGAAGAGAAAATTTATATATTTGAAGACTTAAGAATATACTGTACCCCAGAAACTAGACCACCTGCTAAGATAGAATTCTATGGACAAAAATATCAAACGGGTACATTCACCGGAGTTTAAAACTCAGGTGGTAGTTGAACTTTTAAAACAGAATGAGACAATGGCGCAAA
>JACPZF010000013.1 GCA_016195615.1 Candidatus Gottesmanbacteria bacterium
GGGCTTTCAACCGGATAAGCGCTATGGGTGATGTGGTAAAATATCCTTTAAGAAGATGTTTTTCATCATCGGACAGGTTAATGCGTATCACTCTTTTAGGATACTACAAAACCTGACATTTCGTTTTTAAAGAGCTATATTAAAATCCGGCCATGCCGATAACGATTAAAAAAATTTTTACCTCCGAAATATTTTTCCTCATTTTAGTAATTATCATCGGTATGGGAGCAAGCCTTTACCCGATGTTTTATGAGTTAATCCATCGCCATAATATTTTTCCCGACCGCGAGTTTGTGTTAGTTTACAATTTTGCACCGGATTTTAATGCCTATTTATCCAAAATTATTCAAGGAATTCAGGGTAAATGGTCGGTGGTGGAATATTTTACGTCCGAGGCGCATAAATCTTCATTACTACAGATTTTCTACTTAATCTCAGGTAGGGCAGGGGGGCTCTTTTCTTCCAATCCGGAGTTTACCTACCACGCCATAAGAATTATTTTTGGCATAGGTTGGATTATCACCGGTTGGTTTTTTATTAAATACAGTTTTACGTCAAAATTTTATCGCAAAATAGCTCTTTTGTTTTTTGTTTTCGGCGGCAACTTTCCCAAATTGGTTAAAGATACCGCGGGTTATGGTTTTCCCTTTTTAGGAAAAAAATGGGAACCCTGGATTGTCGGGTGGAGCAATCTCGATCCGGTCAAAAGAATGACTTTTATTCCCCATTGGAATGCCGGACACGTGCTGACGGTTTTGTCGCTTCTTTGTTTTATAAGGTTTATAAGTCTTATAAATAATCAAAATAGTCATTCTGGGGACCCGCCAGTTGGCGGGGACTCCAGAATCAGATTCTGGACCCGCTTCGACCGCGAAGCGAGGCGAGCAAACCAGAATGACGAGAAAAAAAGAATTTTTTACTTAATAATAAGCATTCTTATAGGCATTCTTGCCGGATTAAGTATGCCGCCAACCCTGATTATTGTTTATGCAATTTTGGGATTATGGATGGTTTGGAGTTTTTTCTTGTCATTGCGAGGAGCCACGTTCAGTTTACATGAACGTGGCGACGTGGCAATCTCATTAAAAACGGGTCCTGCCAGCGCCGTCCCGTACCGTACGGTAACGGGACTCGCGCTGTCACCCGTTTTTTTCTTTTTGCTCTATTTTCTTCTGACTTTTCCCACTCTTTTATACAACCTTTGGGTCACCCAATTTTATCCCTGGAAATCTTTGGTAGAGACGGATTTATATGTTAATAAAATCGTTTTTCCCTACGCTGATTATTTAATGGGGTTGGGGCCTTTGGGGTTTTTGGGAATATTGGGGGCGGTATTAGTTTTAATTTGGAAAAAAGAGAAGCTTTACTGGTCGGCTTTTTGGGTTTTGGGAATGTTTAGCCTAATTATATTTTTTGATAAATTTATTAATTGGCACGACCAGACGAGATTTTTGGAAGTCGGCCCGGAACTGCCTCTGGCGATTTTAGCAGTTTTTTCTTCGACCGTGATTTTTAGGACATTTGGGAAGTTTAGGGAAATTGCCGTGGGAATAAGTTGCCTGGCCTTCATGATTTTGGCGACTTTTCTTTTTGCGATTTCTCTCAAAGCCCAAACCGATTTTATTGATCATAAAATGCTTGGAGCCTACCCGGAATTGTCGCTTGGCAACTACGTCGTTTATCCCTATAAAACCATCATGGAAGGAGTATATTTTATTAAAAATAATGCTAGTTTTGACGACGTCACTCTGTCGGGCCCGGTGGTGGGAAATCATATTGGCGCTTACGCCGGTCGTTTTGTCTACATTGGACATGGGAGCCAAACGGTTCGTTATTACAATGAAAAACTGCCCAAAGTAAAGCAGTTTTATGCTGGTTTAATAGGGGAAAAAGAAGTAAAAGTTTTTTTAGCAGAAAATAGAATAAAATATGTTTTTTACGGACCGGAGGAGAAAAGGTTTGGCGATTATCCGATAAAAGCCGAATTTTTAAAGAGAGTATTTGAGAATAAAGATGTGCTGATCTATAAGACGAATTTTTAATATGATCTATATTTCCATTATTATCCCCGCTCATAATTCAGCCGATACTCTGCCACGGCTTTTGCGGTCGATTGTCGCGGAGAAGCCCAAAAACACGGAGATTATTATTATTGATGACGCGTCAAAAGAAGAATTAAGAATTAAAGAATTAAAGAATTTAAGAATGAGGATTTTTCACTTAAAAACTAATCGCGGCCCCGCATACGCAAGAAATTTTGGCGCCAAAAAAGCTAGGGGAGAGGTACTTTTATTTTTAGATTCTGACGTGGTAGTTTTACCCGGCACCATAACAGAAGTAGTTAAAATTTTTCAGGAAGATAAATACCGCGTTGCGGCCACCGGCGTGTGGGATAAACAACAAAACAGTCATAAATTTTTTCCCAAATTTAAGGCGCTTCGCGACTGGAGTTACTGGGTTAATGAAAAGAAAATTGACAGCTATTACTATTTATTTTCAACGAGAATTGCCGCCATAAGAAAAGATGTTTTTTTGGCTCTTGGCGGTTTTAAGGAAAACTACAGCGGCGCCGATGTCGAAGATATTGAATTTACTTATCGACTGGCGAGAAAATACCGCATCGATTTTGACCAAAATATGCGCGTTCACCATGAGTTTGAGAATTTTTGGCCGATTGCTAAAAAATATTTTAAAAGAGCCTATCAATGGGTCGAGATTTTCCAAAATAGAAAGAAATTTGATCCGGTGGCAACGACGGGAACTGAAGCGATTACGACCTTATCAGCCGTTGGTTTGGTTGGAAGTTTAGTCCTGTTTTTAATCGCGCTCTCAATTGTAAATTTACAAAATCTGTTATTTGTTATCTGTTTATTTTTTTTCGTAATGCATCTTATTGGCGTACACAAGTTTCTCCTTTTTGTTTATAAAGAAGAAGGTCTGATTTTTACCATTAAAGCATTTTTTGTCGGCATTGCGCTTTATGTTTTCATCTTTGCCGGAGCCCTCTGGGGTATCTTGAAAAGAATACGTCATTCTGGCCCCTCGGTCCTGAGCCCCTCGGTCTTGAGCTCGGGGTCGAAAGACTCGGGGTCGAAGGACTTGTCCAGAATCTGATTCTGGAGTCCCCGCCAACTGGCGGGTCCCCAGAATGACGAAAAAAACAGAGTAGCCATTTTTATATAGCTCTTTAAAAACGAAATGTCAGGTTTTGTAGTATCCTAAAAGAGTGATACGCATTAACCTGTCCGATGATGAAAAACATCTTCTTAAAGGATATTTTACCAC
>JACPZF010000071.1 GCA_016195615.1 Candidatus Gottesmanbacteria bacterium
ACGGCCTCTTCAACTACATACTGAATAATGGGTTTATCGACAATCGGAAGCATTTCCTTAGGCATGGCCTTGGTCGCGGGCAGAAATCTTGTACCAAAACCAGCGGCGGGAATGACGACTTTTTTAATTTTAGACATTAAAAATTAAGAATTAAAAATTGTCATTCTATTTTATTCTCTCTCCCTTTACAAGTCAATTCTGGTCTGTTAAAATTTGACGCTATGACTGATGCCACTAATTTGAGTAAAATAAAGCCATCGTTGACTTTTTTTAGCGAAGTTAAAGCCGAGCTAGCCAAGGTTGTCTGGCCGTCGAAAGAAGAAACGATTCGCTTAACGGGAATTGTCATCGTTATCAGCCTCGTAGTGGGGCTTTTTATCGGCGCGCTAGATTATATTTTAACAATCTTAACAGGTTTGTTTGTTAGAAATTAGAAATTAATAATTAAAAATTGTCATATGTCTGATCAAATTGCTAATCCTAAAAATATTCTGAAAGTTCCAGAAGAGGTGCAAAAATCCGATGATACATCGGTAAAATGGTATGTACTTCATACCTACTCCGGCCACGAAAACAAGGTCGCCGAAGCGCTGAAGCAACGCGCGGAATCAATGCATCTGCAGGATAAAATTCTGGAAATGGTTGTGCCGACGCGGGAGGTAGTTACAGTAAAAGCCGGAAAAAAAGGCCAAATCTCAGAAAAAATTTTTCCCGGTTATATTTTGGTTAAAATGCTTCTTGACGATGAATCTTGGCTCGCTGTCCGCACTACTCCCGGTGTTACCTCTTTTGTCGGCGCCGGCAATAAGCCTACCCCTATTTCGGAAAAAGAAGTCGACGTCATCATGAAGTTTATGAAAATCGAGGCGCCAAAGTACAAGGCGGTCTTTACTCTCGGCGAGGCGGTTAAAATCGTCGATGGTCCTTTTTCCGACTTTTTGGGTACAGTGGAAACCATTGATGAAGAAAAAGGAAAGGTGAAAGTCTTAGTTTCTATTTTTGGTAGAGAAACTCCGGTAGAGTTGGACTTCTTGCAGGTGGCAAAATTGTAAAACAATTTTGCCATTCTGAGCGAGTCCGGCGAAGCCGGACGAGTCGAAGAATCTGTCAATCGTTATGAAAAAAATTAAAACCGTCATTAAGCTCAATCTCCCTGCCGGTGAAGCAACGGCGGCACCACCTGTTGGTCCGGCTCTAGGACAACATGGTCTTCCGATCATGGAGTTTATCAGGGCTTATAATGAAAAGACCAAAGATCAAAAAGGTCAGGTTATTCCTGCCATTATTACCGTTTTTGAAGATCGCACTTTTTCTTTTATTACCAAATTACCGCCGGTTGCCGAAATGATTAAAAAAAACCTCAAAGTAGAAAAGGGTTCGGCCAAGGCAGGACGGGAATCAGCCGGAAAATTATCCTTATCACAAGTTCGCGAAATTGCTGAAAGTAAATTGAAAGATTTAAACACCGAAAACGTTGATCAGGCAATGAAAGTAGTCACCGGAACGGCAAGATCAATGGGAATCCAAACCGAATAATTTATGGGAAAAATCAGAATTAAAACCCTCGGCGACGAGGAAAAAGAAAAAAAACAAAAGAAACGCGACGAAGCCAGGCGCGAAGGCAAAAAAATTGCTAAACAGCAAGATGTGCCTAGTGATAAAGTGGAAAAAAAGGACGAACCAGTGGCGCTAGCTGAAAAAAAAGAAGTTGTAGAGGTAAAATCTCCAAGCCTTGAGGTGGAAAAACCAGTCAAAACTGCCTCTATCAAAAAAGCTTCCCGGTCGCGCTCCCGGCGCTATCAAAAAGTGCGAAGTTTTGTCGATAAAACTAAAACTTATTCCCTAACTGACGCCATATCCTTAGTGAAAAAAACCAACATTACCCATTTTGACGCTACAATGGAAGTTCATGTTAATACTCTTGTTAAAGATATTAAAGGCCATGTTACTCTCCCCCATGGCATCGGCAAAGAGATCAAGGTCAAAATCGCCGACGACAAGTTACTTTCTCAAATTGAAAGCGGTAAAATTGATTTTGACGTTTTAGTTAGCCATCCGAGTTTTATGGCCAAACTGGCCAAAGTGGCAAAAATCCTAGGCCCTAGGGGCCTCATGCCCAATCCTAAAAACGGCACGATCTCGGAAAAACCCGAGGAGGCAGTCAAGAAATTTTCCTTGGCCCTTCATTTTAAAACCGAGGCAGATTTTCCTCTTATTCATACTGTTATTGGTAAAACCAGTTTTCCTGATAATAAACTAGCAGAAAATTTAAACGTTTTAATAAATGCGATTGGGCCGGAAAAAATTAAAACTCTCTATCTTAAGGCTACCATGAGCCCAAGCGTCAAAGTGGAGCTTGCCCCAAATCGCTCTGGTTTGGGGATTGTCAAAGAAAATAATTTGTGATATAAAGAATTAAATCCAAAGACAGTAGGTCGAAGATCCTGAGCGACCCTGAACGATACGGTTTAGGCGAGTCGAAGGATCTACTTAAACCCTACCGAGGAAAATATGCCAAATCAACGTAAAATCAATATCGTCTCCGACCTTGCTGATAAATTAGGCAAGGCAAAATCTTTTGTCTTAACTGATTATCGCGGCTTAACGCATAAGCAGATCGAGGAATTAAAAAAATCTTTACAAAAAGCTCAGGCAGAATTTTTGGTGGTTAAAAATACGCTCCTTCTCAGGGCAATGTCCAATCACCAATTGCCAATGACCAATGACCAGTTGACGGGACCAACTGGGGTTCTATTTTCCTACGCCGACGAAATTGCGCCACTCAAGATTTTAGCCAAATCTATTAAATCTCTTTCCCTACCCAAAATCAAACTTGGGTATTTTGATAAAAAAGAGCTCAGTCTCTCTGAAGTTAATAGATTGATTACCCTACCCAGCAAAGACGTACTTCTTACGCAATTAGCCGCCCAAATGAAATCGCCTTTATTTGGCTTACATCGGGCGCTTTCTTGGAATATGCAAAAATTGGTTTTTGTTTTAAGTTCTATTAAACAAAAGGGGGTGAATTAAAAATGGCCAAACTTTCTCAGGATGAAATTTTAAAAGCAGTTTCTGAAATGACCGTTTTGGAATTAGCTGATTTAGTTAAAGCACTCGAAGAAAAATTCGGCGTTTCTGCCATGCCTCTAGCAACTGCTCCGGCGACTGTGTCCTCCGAAGCGCAAGCGTTGGAGGAGCCAAAGGAAGAGCAAACGGTTTTTAATGTTGTCTTGGCAAATACCGGCAGTAATAAAATTGCTGTCATTAAAGCTATCCGCGAAATCGTTCCCACTTTAGGTCTTAAAGAAGCCAAAGATATGGCAGATCAAGCGCCAAAAAATGTGCTCGAGCAAGCCAATAAAGCTGCTGCGGAAGAAGCGAAAAAGAAACTGGAAACAGCCGGAGCAACGGTGGAGTTAAAATAATTAAGTGACCTAAGTGACTTAGGTAACTTAGGTGACTTAAAAAAGAAAGCCGCTTTTTGCGGCTTTTTTCCTCTTTCCCTATTGACATGATTTTAAATCTTATGATATTGTCTGATAGTAAGTCATATTAATAAAATTATGTCTGATACACAGCAAGTGGTTAGAAGTACATCAAAAAAAATCTCTCTGGATAATCTTCCTGATTTATTGACCGTTCGCGAGGTTACCGACGTTTTGCGGGTTTCGCCTTTAACTATTAAACGTTGGGGCAAAAGAGGTAAATTGCCGGCTATTAGGATTAATTCTCGAGGCGATCGCCGTTACAAAAAAGAGGCAATTCTCTATCTTCTGGGGATACAAAGTCCAAATAGTGTCTAAGTCACCTAAGTGACTTAAATAACTTAGGTTACTTAAAAAATCTGTCGCAATTCCTCTGCCGCAACAGACGGATCCACGATATTTACGGATAATCCTGTTCCCAGTTCAAACCCCGCGCGATGAATAAAACGCGGAATGATTCGTAAATACCAGGTTTTACTCTGATGAATATAGTAATTGTAGGTAAAATCAGTATCGACATTTATTTTAGCAACCACCGGACTTTGCGAAATTTTAGCCAATTTTTGTAAAGACAATTGCAGAATTTTTGCTAAATCGATAATTTCTTCGTCGGAAATTTCGCCAAAAGAAATTTCTTTTTCTTTTCCCGCCTCATCCCTTTTTTCCTTGGGAGCAATCCAAACCTCATACGGCCACTGCGAAAAATCCGGACAGTAAACATTAAAAAAAGTATTTTCGTCAACGATATTGTTTAACGCTTCCGGCGACAGGGCGTCGAGAGTTATTTGCCGCGGGATCACGACCAGCTGGGAATGGGGGTGGCTAAGCGAGGCGCCAGAGTGTTTGCCGTGGTTGCAAAAAATTAACACGTGTCCTTGATTTTGGTAGTTTTGATATCTTTGGCGATAAACTTTTAAAATTAAACCAACCTGTTCGAGTTCTAATTCTTCAATATCGCGAAACCCATCCGGGCTGTGGATAATGACTTCGTGAATATCGGTAATTTTAAATTTATTGGGAACGACGCGAACTTTCCAGCCCGGCTTATTCCAGTTGCCTTCGCCGCCGACGCGCCAGACCTCGGGAGGCGTTTCGTTTTCGTTGCCTTCACAAAAAGGACAGGTACTTTTCTGTTTTACTAAATTCTCTGGTCTTTCTACCCTGCTTGGCGCAATCACCACCCATCTTCTCGTGCTTTGGTCCGGTACAAATTTGGCCATTTTTCTCCTTGTCATTCTATTAAAACAAAACCTGGCCGTCTTGACAAGAAGAAGAAGAAGAAGAAGTACCATTTTATTTAAAGAAATTAATAAAAAAGGGTGCATTTATGACCGAAGATATTTCTAAAATTAGTCCTGAAGCCAAATTGAAAGCTGCGGCCGAAATGATCTTAGAATCTCTCTCTGATGACCAAGTCGCTACTTTTTATAATTCCGCTACATGGGATGATGGAGAAACAAGATCGAGATTACAAAACAAACCTTGGTTTTCAAAAATAGAATCTCTTTTTACAGAAAATGGGGGGAAAGATTTACACCCAACAATGCTTGAAGCAATGGCACCAATAGTAGTAAAAAGACTAACTCCCCAGGGTTAAAAATACTCTAAAAATAAGTTAATAATGTTGCCTCAATGCGATGATATAGCGGATAGAAACCGTTGTTAATCGAGCGCAGAATAGATATTCTCTTGAAATTCTTTGGGTGTCATAATTTTAATTCCTTTAAAGGTTTTAATCTTTAAAAGATGTTTATCGCCTGAAATAATTATATCCGCTTTTCCTTCCCACGCACATTCAAGAATTTTGTTATCCGCCGGATCATCTTTAATAATCCTGACTCTTTTTTTGGGTTCAATAATTTCGCAGAAACTTTGCAGTAATTCTTCTAAAAGGTCAAGTTTCTCGCTGGTATATTCAAACTTTATTCCTAGTACTCCTAGCAGTTCGGAAATGATTTCCTTTGATATTACAAGTTCAAAAGAAGAATCCCGAGGTGAATCAAATAATTTCCTCGTAATGCTTTGAGGAAAATGCAAGGCAGAAATATAGATATTGGTATCTAAAACAATTTTCTTCATTAACGGGCTCTTCGGTAATCGGCAATGATTTTTTCGACGTCTTTTTCTTTAATCTTCATTTTCTTTGCTTGGTTTTGGGCATAGTAATAAAGTGATTGCATACGAAAACGCTCTAAAAGATAGCTTCTTATTGCCTCGCGAAATAGCTCGCTTCGAGATCGAAGTTCCGTTTTAGCCACTTCGTCGGCAAGTTTTAAAAGCTTAGTTGGTAAAGAAATATTTATTACTTGTCCGTTCATATTTAACTCTTGTATAAAGTTTATATAAAGATTATATAATTGTCAATCGGCAACTATTAAAAAATTATTTTTATGGCTTGGCCTCAATCCGATGATACATCGGAATGATTGCGCTAATTATCTTGTGATGTCTTTATGATTAAACCCTTCCATTCTAAGTTCCGTATATAATGGCAGCCAAATACTTTCTATATATAGCTCTTTAAAAACGAAATGTCAGGTTTTGTAGTATCCTAAAAGAGTGATACGCATTAACCTGTCCGATGATGAAAAACATCTTCTTAAAGGATATTTTACCACATCACCCATAGCGCTTATCCGGTTGAAAGC
>JACPZF010000072.1 GCA_016195615.1 Candidatus Gottesmanbacteria bacterium
AATTGCCGTTGGTTTACATCTGGGTTTATCGGTTTCAGCCCTGCAGCAAGGACTTCTAGAATTTGCGGGAACGAAAAGAAGATTTGAGATGATCGCCCAAAAAAAGAATGTAACTCTCTACGATGACTACGCCCACCATCCGACGGAAATTCAAATGACTCTTTTAGCCTGTCGCCAGTGGTATCCTAAGGAAAAAATCGTGGTAATTTTTCAACCCCACACCTATTCCCGAACCAAAATGTTGCTGTCCTCGTTTGCGCGAAGTTTTAATTTCGCCGACGAGGTTTTGATTTTGCCGATTTTTGCTTCCGCCCGAGAAAAAGAGGATTTAACGATTAATTCTTCGATTTTGGCAGCCGAAATAAGTAAATTCCATCCCAAAGTTTCTTATTTTGCGGATAAAGAAAAACTCATTGCATATCTGAGAAAAACCTTAGCTCCCGGAACCGTTATTTTTACCATGGGAGCAGGCGATGTTTATGAATTAGATAAAGAGATTGTTGCTATAATTTAGAATATCTTATGAAGATTGATTTACTGAGTAAACTGGAAGCAAAATTGGGCCCGGCTAGGATTTTACCAAATGAAATCCTCGCCAACCACTGTACGTGGCGTATCGGCGGGCCGGCGAAATATTATTTTGAAGCCAAAACATTAGCGGAGTTTGTCAATGCCGTAACTCTTTCGAAAAAATTAAATTTGCCTTTTCTTATTTTAGGCGGTGGAACTAATACTCTTTTCCCAGATCGCGGCTTTGCCGGATTAGTAATTAAAAATGGTACAACCAAAATTAATATCCTCGCGGTTTCCGGTAAAATCAAAAGCGGCAAATCCTCACAAAGCGTTTATGTCGAGGCGGAAACGGGAGTAACTTTTAACCGTTTAGTAAGATTTACCCTTGATGAGGGATTAAGCGGATTTGAATCTTTCTTGGGGCAGCCAGGTACCGTCGGCGGCGCGATGTTTATTAATGCCCACTTTCCCCAAGCAAAAAAATTCGTCGGCGATTTTGTCGTTTCCGCAAAAGTTTTGGAATTAAATGGTAAAACCAAAGAGGTAGGCGTTGACTATTTTCGCTTCGGCTATGATGAAAGCATCATCCAGCATACCAGGGAAATAGTTTTGAGTGTGGTATTTAAGCTAAATAGAAGCACTAAAGAAAAAGTTTGGGAAGAGGGAAATAAAACGACCGTCTATCGTCAGCTTACCCAGCCTCAAGGTTATCCCACGGCTGGCTGCACTTTCAGAAACATCACTTATGCCGAAGCTCTCTTACTTCCGACGCCAAATCACACCCAGTCAGCTGGTTTTTTAATTGATCAGTGCGGTTTAAAGGGTCATACCGTGGGCGGTGCGCAAATATCAGAAAAACACGCTAATTTTATTCTCAATAAAGGCAGTGCAAGAGCCCAAGACGTGATCGATTTAATAAATCTTTGTAAGGAAAAAGTCAAAAGTAAATTCGGTGTGGAATTAAAGGAAGAAGTAATTATTGTACGATAAGACGTCATTCTGGTAAGCGAAGCGCATCCAGAATCAGATTCTGGACAAGCCAGAATGACGAAACAGAAAGGATTTTAATGGATAGTTTTAAAATTACTGGAGGTTTTAGCTTAAACGGAGAGATAAAAGTTGGCGGTGCCAAAAACGTGGCGATCAAAGCTTTGATTGCCAGCCTCCTTACAGACGAAGATGTTGTCATTGAAAACGTGCCCTTAATTTCTGATCTTTATCTGCTTTCCGATATCGTCAAAAGTTTGGGAGTAAAAATAGATATTAACAATAATCACACGATGACGATTAATGCTAAAAATCTTTTTCCAGGCGAGCTCTCGCCCCATATCTTTAGTAAACTGCGCGCGTCTTTTTTACTTATCGCTCCACTTTTAGCCAGATTTAAAGAGGCCAAAATTCCTTTTCCGGGAGGGGATGATATTGGCGTGCGGCCAATTGATCGTACCATTTCTGGTTTAAAAAGCTTAGGAGCCAAAATAGAATTTAGAGAAGATCACTACCTGGCCTCTTGTCGGGAATTGATCGGGAGTAAATATTATTTTAATAAAAACACCCACACAGGAACGGAAGCTTTAATGATGGCGGCAACACTTTCTTACGGCGAGACGGTTTTAGAAAATGCCGCGGCAGAACCGGAAGTCGATGAACTAATCAAAATGCTGAAATCCATGGGAGCTAAAATTAAACGAACGGCTGAGAGAACAATCGTTATTTACGGCGTCAAGAAACTTAAAGGAACGCATTTTAAAATCATTCCCGACCGAAACGAAATTGTCACTTTTGCCATCGCGGCGATATTAACCAGAGGAGAGTTAAATATTTATCCGGTAATTGAAGCCCATCTCGAGAGTTTTTACCAGGAGCTTTCCAAAATCGGAGTTGATTTTAAACAAAAAAATAATATTTTAACCGTAAACGGAAGTAAGCGCCCGATTTTTGCAGGAAACATTGAAACCGCACCCTATCCGCTTTTTATGACCGACTGGCAAGCACCGTGGTGTCTGCTTATGACCCAAGCAAAAGGAGTTTCAGTGGTTTGGGAAAAAGTTTTTGAAAACCGCTTCGGCTATGTCAACGAACTTAAAAAAATGGGAGCGGCAATAGAATTATTTAATCCTAAGATCAAAAACCCTAACAAAATTTATAATTTTAATTGGAAGGAAAACCTGCCCTTTTTATCAGCCGCCAAAATTATTGGTCCAACTCTTCTGCACGGAGAAAACCTACTCATTCCTGATCTTCGCGCCGGAGCCACGCTGGTTCTAGCGGCCATGGCAGCCCAGGGCGAAAGCCATATTTTAGGCGTAAACCATATCGATCGAGGTTATGAAAAATTTGAAGAACGTTTAAACCAAGTTGGAGCAAAAATAACTAGGCTTACGGTGTTATAATCGAGTCTGACTCGATATAATCAAATTAAAATGGAAGAAGTTTTACCATCTTATTATTTTGCTGATATTGACAAGGATTTTATTTTTCCGGAAGTTTTTAGGGATGTAAAATATGTTTGGGAAGCCCTGGCGCAAAAAGATAAAGTACTAGCTAGCGTTACGACAAGAAATGGGGGTAAGGTTGATCCGACTGTTGTGATGCGGGGAAAAGTTGAAATCGGCGAAGGAACTGTCATTGAGCCCTTTTGCGTCATCGACGGCCCAGCCGTCATCGGCAAAAATTGTCTAATAAGACCCCATGTTTATATTAGAGCAGGTACCATAATTTCTGAGGCAGTAGTAGTAGGACACGGCGTGGAGATTAAAAATTCCTTAATTTTTAAAGAATGTAAACTCGATTCTCATACTTTTGTCGGCGATAGTATTTTAGGTAGAGGAGTTCGTAACGGATCGGGAACGATAACGGCTAACCGTCGTTTTGATCAAAAAGAAGTTGCAGTTAAAATAAAAGAAAAAATTTTTCAGACGGGACTCTATAAATTCGGAGCAGTAATCGGCGACTATAGCCGTCTGGGAGCAAATTGTACTCTTTTGCCCGGTACGCTAATTGGTCAACACGTTTTTGTTTATCCCCACAGCCTGGTAAAAGGTTGGCTTAAAAGCGATATTTACCAGAAAACCAAGCAGGATAAACAAGTACAAGAAACTAAAGAGCGTATTATTTTAAAAGCACTTGATCGGGAAGGGAATCTATAAGTTATGTCTGATAATCTTCGCGTGGGCGTTCTGTTTGGTGGAAAATCAAGCGAAAAAGAAATATCTTTAGCCACAGGTAGATATATTTATCAGCTTCTAGACCAATCTCAATTTCAAGGACTACCGCTTTTTATAGATCAAAAGGGACAATTATGGCAGGTTCCGGATAAATTAGTCATTCAAAACACGACTAAAGACATCGAAGCGCGTTTGGGAAAGGAAGCCACCAAACTTCCCTGGGAAGATTTAAAAGGAAAAGTCGAGGTGGTTTTTAATTCCCTTTTGGGTAAATACGGCGAAGACGGCTGCATCCAAGGGCTCCTCGAAATTTTAGGCGTTCCCTATACAGGTTCAGGAATATTGGCTTCGGCGGTGTCAATGGACAAGAAAGTAACAAGAGAGTTACTTAAATATAAAGGCTTTTTGGTACCTAAGGGATTCGTTGTAAGCGACCCCGTATGGAGGTCAAAAGTCAAAAGTCAAAAGTCAAAAATACAAGTCAAAATTCAAAACGAGATCGGTTATCCATGCGTGATAAAACCGACGAGAGAAGGATCAAGTGTAGGAGTAGTTGTGTCACACAAAGAGGAGGAGTTGAAGAAGGTGATGGAACAGGCGCTTTATTTTGATAGGGAAGTGCTAGTTGAAGAATATATTAAGGGCAAAGAGTTTATGTGTGTGGTTTGGGGAAATGACAAGCCGCAGGCGATGCTGCCGACAGAAGTGGAATTTGAGGGCGAGATTCATACTTATGAAAGCAAATATATGCCTGGAGGTTCGCAATATTTCACTCCCATAAGAATTGCGAAAAAATTAATAGCGGAAATTCAAAAACAAGCCGTTGAAATTTATAGTCTTCTGGGAATGAAAGGCTATGGCAGAATCGACGGTTTTGCTCGCGGCGAAACGATTTACATCAGCGAAATCCATACGGGAACGATTATGGTGCCCTCGTCATATGTTTTTCATGAAGTATCCCGAACCAAGGTGGAGTTAAAAGGTAAGAGTAGCCTAATTCCCATGACGCCCAAGATGTGGGTAGTAAAAATAGTGGAAATGGCGATTGAGGCGCATAAAAATAAGAAGGGATTGCTGTAGTTATGACAAAACTTAAGGTGGGAATATTTTTAGGCGGAAAATCTTCAGAGAAAGAAATTTCTCTCGAGAGCGGCCGTCATGTTTACAATAATCTTGACGAGAACAAATACCAAAAAATCGTTTTGTTTGTCGATGACAAAAATCAAATTTGGGAAATCACTGAGGCGCTTCTTTGGCTTAATACCACAGCTGATATTGTCGCCAATTTAAAAAAAGAAGGACAAAGAATTTATTTTGAGGATCTTAAAAAGACCATTGATTTTGCCTTTGTTGCCATGCATGGAAAATTTGCCGAAGACGCTTTCCCCGGACTTTTTGAGATTTTAAATATTCCCAATAACGGCGCTGGGGTTTTGGGTGGGGCCTTATCAATGGATAAAGAGAAACAAAGATTGCTTTTGCAGGCGGCGGGGTTGAATGTACCAAAGTATATTGCGATATCTATAGAATCCGTCATTCTGGGGAGGAGAGAAGCGACGACTCCAGAATCGAACAAAAAAAGATTCTGGACAAGCCAGAATGACGAAGAGAAAATTAAAAAAGAAATCGGTTATCCATGCATAGTAAAACCCTCAAGAGAGGGAAGCAGTACCGCTTTGGCCAGGCCAAAAAACGAGGAAGAATTAAACGTGGCATTAGTTGAGGCGTTTCAATATGACAATACGGTTTTAGTCGAGGAAGTACTGATGGGCAAAGAAGTAACAACGGCAGTAATAGGGGTTGATGAGCCTTATGCTCTTTTGCCTACCGAAACGCCGGCGAAAGGCGATTTCCTTACTGCGCAGGAAAAATTCCTGCCTGGCGATGCCAGAATGATAACCCCGCCAAACTTGCCAAAAGAAGTCATTAAACTAATTCAAGATTCTTGCATTAAGGCCTATAAGGCTCTAAGTTTAAAAATATTTTCCCGAATTGACGGTTTCTGGACCGGCGAAAAATTTGTGATTCTGGAACCAAATAACCCGCCGGCAATGACGCCGTCGACGGCACTCTGGCAGCAGGTGGCGGAAACCAATATGAGCGCAAAGGATTTTTTAACCATGATTATCGAGCTGGCAGCGGAAGCCCATAAAAATAAGAAAGGACCCTTATAGAATGAAAAATCTAGGAGTAACATTTCAAGTAAGAATTCCTGATTTTCGGAAAGGACTTGATTGGTATACCAAACTTTTGGGTCGTAAGCCGGACTTTGTTCCCCACGAAGAATTTGCTGAATGGTGTATTGTTCCGCATGCTTGGTTACAAGTTGGTAAGGGACAACCTGAAATTGGTAGACCGATAAGATTTGAAGTTAAAAACATACCTATACCTTTCGCAAATCAAACAGGTCAGATTTGATAGGGGTAAGTTTGACTCATAATAATCCTTCTAAAGGTACCTGTTAGATCTTTAAGTGTTTGAAATTGGATATTAGCAATTTGATCTTTACCCCACTGCC
>JACPZF010000077.1 GCA_016195615.1 Candidatus Gottesmanbacteria bacterium
CTTACACACCTAGTTTAAAAATATGCGCATTTCGTGGAGTGAAGATTACGCCGTTATCTTTATGGACAAGCTGGCGCAAAACTACGACAAAAGGCTAGTAGCCCTATCGGAAGTCGCGGCAGAAAATCATATTTCTTTTTCTTTTCTTAAACAATTAGCCATGCTTTTAAAAAAACACGGCCTGATTGAAAGCAAAGAAGGAATAGCGGGCGGCTATAGGCTGGCAAAAAATCCTGCGGATATCACTCTTTTAGACATTATTTCGGCGATAAATCCTAATCGCAGCTTAACGATGTGCTATCACGGCTTAAATGGCTCAACCCTGAAATGCCCTAAGGAAGATTTTTGTCACCCGAAAACCACTTGGCAAAAAATTAATCAAGAGATTTTCGCCAAACTAGCTTCTGTCAAACTGTCACAACTATGAAAAATATTTTAGCTATTTCTAGCCTAACCGTTTCTTTGGAAGATAAAGTGATATTAAAAAATATTAACCTAAAGGTTCATCCTGGCGAAATTCATGCCATTATGGGACCAAACGGCAGCGGCAAATCAAGCCTGGCGATGACCATCGCCGGAAATCCTAAATATTTTGTGAAAAGAAACAGCCGTATTAAATTAAACACCATGGATATCGCTAAACTTTCTCCGGATAAAAGAGCGAAACTTGGTTTATTTATGGCCTTTCAACAACCACTTGCTATTTTCGGCGTGAGTGTTTTAAATCTATTGCGACTTGCCTCTACTACTACCAACTCTCCGCTTTCTTCTTTCACCGAATTTCTTTCTTCTCTTCGCCAAAAAGCCAGCGCTCTACAAATTCCTGAGGAGATGCTGAAAAGATCCTTAAACGATGGTTTCTCCGGAGGAGAAAAGAAAAAAATGGAGGCCCTCCAGGCCCAAGTTTTAAAACCCAAACTAGCCATTTTTGATGAGATTGATACCGGGCTTGATATCGATGCCCTAAAACTCGTTGCTAAAACGATTAAGGAACTCGCCAAAAAAGAAACGGGAATTATTATTATTACTCATTACCAAAGACTTCTTAAATATATTAAGCCCGACTATGTCCATATCCTAATCAACGGCCAGATTGTTAAAAGTGGGCCCAGTTCCCTAGCTCAGCAGGTTGAAAAGTCTGGTTACGAAAAATATTTAATATAATATGACGCAAAACTCTCAAAACGACTACCAGTTCGGCTTTCATGAAGAAGAAAATTATACTTATAAATCTCCGACTGGTTTAAATGAAGAAATCGTAAATAAAATATCGGCATACAAAAATGAGGCCGAATGGCTAAATAAATTTCGATTAAGAGCACTAGAAATTTTTTACAAAAAGAAAATGCCCGTTTGGGGAGCCGATTTAGGAGGAATTAATTTTGGCGAAATTTATTATTATATTAAACCCACCAAAAACCAAGCGGCCACATGGGAAGAATTACCTAAGGAAATAAAAAATACCTATGATAGAATCGGCATTCCCGAAGCTGAGAAAAAATACCTTTCAGGAGTTTCCGCCCAATACGAATCAGAAGTAATTTACAAAAGCATTGTTGACTCCCTGTCGAAAAAAGGGGTTATTTTTGTCGATCCCGATACCGCCTTTAAAAAATATCCGGAGATTTTTAAACCCTATTTTGGTACCATTATCCCCAGCGCTGATAATAAATTTGCCGCCCTAAACTCGGCTGTTTTCTCTGGAGGCAGTTTTATCTACATTCCTAAAGGAGTAAAAGTTGATTTGCCGCTTCAGGCATACTTTCGCATTAATGCTGCCAATATGGGCCAATTTGAACGCACGCTGATTATTGCCGACGAGGGCAGTTTTGTCCATTATGTCGAAGGATGTACGGCGCCGATTTATTCTTCTGATTCTTTGCACTCCGCGGTTGTCGAGATTGTGGTTAAAAAAAACGCCCGGGTCCGCTATACCACGATTCAAAACTGGAGCAAAAATGTTTATAACCTCGTTACTAAAAGAGCCGCGGTTTACGAAGAGGGAGTCATGGAATGGGTCGATGCCAACCTCGGAAGTAAATTAACCATGAAGTACCCTTCGGTTTATCTTTTGGGAAGGAAAGCTAAGGGAAACGTTTTGTCCTTAGCTTTTGCTAACAGCGGTCAATACCTAGATGCCGGAGCGAAAGCCATCCACGCCGCTTCGGAAACATCTTCCACTATTATTAGTAAATCGATAAGTAAAAACGGCGGCCGCACCAGTTATCGCGGACTATTACATATTAATAAAGGCGCCGTCGGAAGCCGCGCCAATGTGAGGTGCGATGCCTTGCTTCTTGACGAAAAGTCACGTTCGGATACTTATCCCACCATGGAAATCGAAGAGCAGGAAGCAAATGTGGGCCACGAGGCCTTCGTGTCTAAAATCAGCCAAGAGCAGTTGTTTTATTTACAAAGCCGGGGACTTAGTCCAGAAATTGCGGAAAATCTCATCGTCAGCGGGTTTATTGAACCAATCGTCAAAGAACTGCCCATGGAATATGCCGTGGAAATGAACCGGTTAATTCAACTCGAAATGAGCACAAGTGTGGGTTGATTTTATGGAAAGCGTTTTTGTATCTCTTAATAAGAATTATAGTTTTACTCTTAAAAGCGCCGAGGAAAAACAATTTGTGTTATTCGTGGAAAGCGATATCAATGCCACACTTGAGATTAATTTAGCGGGAGAACAAGCGCGGGCCGAGGTTATCGCTGTTGTTTTAGGAAACAATAATAATCAAATAAATCTTCAAACCAAACAAAATCACCTGGCCGAGTTTACGACCAGCGATCTTTTAGTAAAAAGCGTTTTAACTGGCAGTGCTAATTTTAATTTTTCCGGACTTATTCATATTGCCAAAGAGGCTCAAGTTTCTGATGCTTATCAACGCAACGAAAATCTTTTACTGTCAAAAGAGGCCAAATGTAATTCCAAGCCCTATTTGGAGATTTTAGCTAATAACGTGCGTTGTACTCACGGAGCGACGATGGGCAGACCCGATCGAGAGCAACTTTTTTATCTACAAACGCGGGGTTTATCGGCAAAACAAGCAACCAAGCTTCTAGTTGACGGGTTTTTTAATTCTCTGCTTGCTAAAATTAAAGACGAAAAATGTTTATCGCAGCTGAAAACAAAAATTTTGGCTCACCTTTATGACTGATTTTTTAAAAGCTTTAAAAACGACAGATTTGCCTATTAACTCTATGAAACAAGTTAAACTAAATAGCGTGGTATTAGCTCTTTATAATATCGGCGGCAAAATCTTTGCTACCTCAGATATTTGCACCCACGAAAAGTGTCATCTCTCTGATGGTTTTTTAACCGGAAACATTGTGGAATGTCCCTGCCACGGCGGCAGATTTGACATCGAAACCGGAGAAGTAAAAGCCTTACCACCGACTATTCCCTTGCCAACCTATAAAACTAGAGTTAACGGAGAGTATATAGAAATCGCCGTATAATATGTTAAGCGTCACTCGCATTCGTCAGGATTTTCCTATTTTAAAGCGTAAGATTAACGGCCATCCTTTGGTTTATTTTGATAACGCCGCAACTTCGCAAAAACCCCAAATCGTGATTGATGCCATCAAAAATTATTACGAAAACTATAACGCCAACGTTCATCGCGGCGTTCACACTCTAGCCAATGAGGCGACCATGGCGTACGAGGAAAGCCGAGAAAAAATTAAAAAATTTATTAATGCTAAATCAACCAAGGAAATTATTTTTACTAAAAACGACACCGAGGCCATTAATTTAGTCGCCTATGCTTGGGGCCGGAACCATCTTAAAAAAGGCGACGAAATTCTCTTAAGCGTCACCGAACATCATTCTAACCTCGTCCCCTGGCAAATTCTGGCCAAGGAAAAAGGGGCGAAACTTAAATTTATCGATATTGATAAAGAAGGAAATCTTGATCTTAATTCTTTTATAAAAAATTTAAACTCTAAAACCAAACTCGTAGCTTTGGTTTGGATATCCAATACCTTGGGCACAATTAATCCCGTGGCAAAATTGATAAAACTTAGTCATCAAAACGGTTCTTTGGTTTTAATCGATGGCGCCCAATACGTTCCCCATCAACAAACTAACGTCCAAAAGATTGATTGTGATTTCCTGGTTTTTACCGGCCATAAAATGTTAGGACCCATGGGAACTGGTGTTTTATACGCTAAAGAAAAAATCCTAGAAGAGATGCCGCCTTTTTTAGCTGGCGGCGATATGATTCGCGAGGTCTACTTAGAAAAAACAATTTATAACGATTTGCCTTATAAATTCGAAGCCGGTACGCCCAATGTTGGTGACTTTATTGCTCTTGGTACGGCTACTACGTATTTAAATTCTGTAGGGC
Organism: Candidatus Gottesmanbacteria bacterium; assembly: GCA_016195615.1. Taxonomy (GTDB): domain Bacteria; phylum Patescibacteriota; class Microgenomatia; order JACPZF01; family JACPZF01; genus JACPZF01. Next base: position 4,353 of record JACPZF010000077.1, read on the forward strand.
TTCTGCAAATCAGAGATCACGAAAAAAAACTAACTCTTTATACCTTAAAAAAAATGTCAGAAATCAAAAACGTGGAAATCTATGGTCCAAGTGATGTCAATAATCGCGGAGGTATTGTTGCTTTTAATATTGCTGGTGTTCATCCTCACGACGTTGCTTCTATTTTTGACGACTATGGTATTGCCATTCGCTCTGGCCACCATTGTACCATGCCTCTTCACCAGAGACTTAAGTTAACGGCGTCCTGCCGGGCAAGTTTTTATCTTTATAATACTACCGACGAAATCGATTGCCTGCTAAATGCTATTTTAAAAGTAAAAAAAGTTTTTGGCGTCAAATGAATATTTACTTCGAGCAAATTATCGATCTCTACCAACACCCCAGGAATTTTGGTCGATTAAAAAAACCTACGGTTTCCCACGAAGAAGTAAATGTCTTTTGCGGTGATAAAATCCGCATGGACCTAGGGATCAAAAACGACCAAATAATTGACGTTGCTTTTGGTGGAAGCGGTTGCGCCATAAGTATTGCTTCTGCTTCCCTTTTAACAGACATGGTACACGGTAAAAAGTTGGCTCTTGTAAAAAAAATCACCAAAGAAAATCTTTTGCAGTCTTTAAACATTGAGTTAACGCCAACGAGATTGAAATGCGCGTGGCTTTCTTGGGAGGTTTTACAAAAAGCCCTGAAAAAGTTGTAGAATAGAATAATTAAGTAGAAAAAATGGCAAAATATAAGGTAAAAGTATTAAGAGATCTTTGCATCGGCGCGGCATCTTGTGTCGCCGTTTCTCCCAAGGTTTTTCAATTAGACCAAGAGGCTAAGGCCGTCGTTACGGATCAGGATGGGGACATTCCGGAAAATATTTTATCGGCGGCAGAGTCTTGTCCGGTTAACGCCATTATTATTGAAGATGAAAACGGGAACCAAGTCTGGCCAAAATGACCCCGGCAGTGAATAATTTATGCAAGACCTAGATTTTACTTGGAAAATTGGCGGCGAAGCTGGCTTTGGGATAATGATTACCGGAACATCTTTTGCTAAAGTTTGCACGCGCTCTGGTTTAAACATTATTACCAACAATGAGTATCCGTCTTTAATTAGGGGAGGGCACAATAATTTTACTGTCAGAGCAGCCAGTGACAAAATTTATTCCCTTCTTACCAAAATTAATCTTCTGGTTGCTTTAAATAGACAAACAATTGATCTTCATAAAAACGAGCTGGCCAAAAACGCCGCCATCATTTTCGATCCCAATGACTACCAACCTCAAAGTGGAGATTTGAGTGAAAATATTGAACCTTTACCCCTACCGCTTTTACAGTTGGCCCGCGATAATGGCGGCGACATTATTATGAGAAACACGGTCGCTCTCGGAGCGAGCTTGGCTTACTTGGGAATTGATTTTAAAGTTCTAGAAGAGGTTTTAAATGATCAATTTATTCATAAAGGTCCTGAAATTGTCGCCCAAAATATCAAAATGGCTAAAGTCGGTTTTGATTATCTGGCAAACAACTTAAAAAAAACACCACTAAAAGTAACGCGCGATACCAAAGAAACAAGACTGGTGTTAAGTGGTAATGAAGCAATCGGTTTAGGAGCGCTATCTGCCGGAATGAAATTTTTTACCGCTTATCCGATGACTCCGATCAATGGTTTGATAACGTTGATGGCTGAAAATGAAAAAAAACTGGGTATTGTTTACAAACAACCCGAGGATGAAATCTCCGGTATTAATATGGCCATCGGAGCTTCCTACGCGGGGGTTAGGGCAATGACGGCCACCTCAGGCGGAGGTTTTGCTTTAATGAACGAGGCTTTTTCTATGGCTGGCATGACGGAAACTCCTCTGGTGGTTGTTTTAGGACAAAGACCAGGGCCGGCTTCCGGACTGCCAACCTGGACTTCGCAGGGAGACTTGCGTTATGCTCTTTCGGCAGGACACGGAGAATTTCTAAGATTTGTTTTGACACCAGGAGATATGGAAGAAGCATACTTTTTGAGCAAACTGGCTTTTAATTTAGCTGATAAATATCAAACCCCGGCCATTATTTTAGTCGATAAATACTTTTGCGAATGCCTCTTTAGCCTAAATCAAAAACAGCTCGACAATCCTACGGCGCTGTTAAAATCAGTTGCCGATTACGCAAATAGTATTGACCGCGGGAAAATCGTTAATAATCCTGACGAAACTTATCAAAGATTTAAAATCACCGACGACGGTATCTCCCCGCGGGCGTTTCCTGGACATGGTATGCATTTTACCGTTAACTCTTATGAACATAACGAGGCAGGACTTTCTACAGAAGTTGCTTCGGAAATAAAAGCTATGACTGATAAACGAAGTAAGAAAAACGAGTTGGCTCAAGCTGAAGCTTTTGGACCAATGGTTTATGGTGAAGAAAAGGCAGATATTACTTTGGTTGGCTGGGGATCAACAAAAATGGCAGTTTTAGAAGCGTTAAAAATTATTAAAGACCAAAAAGTTAAACTTAAGGTAAATTATTTACATTTTCTTTGCCTCTCTCCTTTTCCCGGGCAAAATACCGCTATGCTTTTGCAAAAAGCCAAAAAAGTAATCGACGTCGAAACCAATTCCCAAGCACCATTAGCTGGTCTTATTCGCGAAAAAACCGGCATTGAAATCAAAAATAAAATCTTAAAATATGATGGCAGGCAATTTTACCCTGAGGAAATATTGTCGGCTTTAAATGTCATAGAAAAAGAATAAATATGTTATCAGCTAACGATTACAACAGCGGTCGAAAACCAACCTGGTGTCCAGGATGTGGTGATTTTGGGATTTGGGCAGCTTTAAAAAATGCCTTTGTGGAATTATCTCTTGGGCCTTCTGACATGGTCATCGTTTATGGCATCGGCTGTCATGGCAATATGTATGACACCATGAAAGCCAATAATTTTGAAGGGTTGCACGGCCGACCGCTACCTCTTGCCAGCGGCATCAAAATGGCCAATCATAAACTTCCCGTCTTTGCCATTTCCGGTGATGGTGACGCGATGGGTGAAGGCGGAAATCATTTCATTCACGCTTGCCGCCGCAATTATGATATCACTTATATCATCCATGATAACCAAGTTTATGGCCTAACGACGGGTCAAACCAGTCCAACCAGTCCTAAGGGTTTTAAGACTAAAGCCAATCCCGAAGGTTCAATCGATTACCCTCTTAATCCCTTAACTTTGGCCCTCTCGGCTGGCGCTAGTTTTGTAGCCAGGGGTTTTGCCGGAGATATTCCCTCCTTAACCGAGCTAATCAAGCGGGCCTATAATCATAAAGGTTTTTCCGTACTCGATATTTTACAGCCCTGCGTAACTTTTAATCATGTCAACACCTATCAATTTTATCGTCAATATGGTTATAAATTGGAGGATACTTACGACCCCCATGATAAGGTAAAAGCCTTTGAAAAAGCCTTAGAATGGGAAAGAACTGGGAAAATACCCATTGGTCTCTTCTACGAAGAAGAAAAGGCAACCTATGAAGATGGTATGGAACAGATCAAGGAAAAAGCTTTAGTCGAACAAAGTTTAAACCCCGACGCAATTTCTAAACTAATCTCTGAATTTACTTAGAATTTTTATTCTTCTTTCTTTAAAACCAGCTTCGAAGTATTAACTAAAGCTTCACTTAAAACGTCATTGATATGATTGGCAAAAATAAATTTAATATCTTTTTTGACGTTTTTAGGAATATCTTCGAGATCTTTTTGATTATCACTAGGAAGAATCACTACTTTTAAGCCGGCTCTATGGGCAGCGATAACTTTTTCTTTGACGCCGCCGATCTCAAGAACTCTGCCTCTTAAAGTTATTTCTCCCGTCATCCCGAATTCTCTTTTGGTCGCAATTTTAGTAAAGGCTGAAACTAGCGCGGTAGCAATGGCTACTCCGGCAGAAGGACCATCTTTGGGCACAGCTCCTTCGGGAACATGAACATGAACGTCTACTTTTTGATAGAATTTCTCGGCGAGAGCCAGTTCTTTATAGTAACTTCGGACATAGGAAATTGCGGCTTTGCAAGACTCCTGCATTACCTCCCCCAGTTGGCCGGTTAAAACCAGATTGCCTTTACCAGGCATAAGGGCAACTTCAATAAATAAAACGTCACCGCCTGCTTCGGTCCAAGCCAGTCCGGTGGAAATTCCTATTTTATTTTTTTCTTCGGCTAGAGTAGTGCTAAATTTAGTCGGTCCCAAAAATTTATGGAGACTAAGATGCGTTACTTTCGTTTTTTTCTTTTTGCCAGAGACGACATTTTTGGCCACTTTCCGCATAATTGCGGCCAGTTCTCTTTCCAAACTTCGGACACCAGCCTCTCTCGTATAACGGTTAATAACTTGATGGATTGCCTTATCAGTTATTTGGGTATCAGAGCCTTTAAGTCCATGCGCGGCTATCAATTTATTCATTAAGAAATTTTTAGCTATTTGGAATTTTTCATCCTCGGTATAGCCGGCAAAATGGATAATTTCTAATCGGTCTCTAAGGGCCGGCGGAATGGTGTCTAAAACGTTGCAGGTAGTGATAAACATCACTTCGGAAAGATCGAAAGGCGCTTCGATGTAATGATCAGAAAAGGCGAAATTCTGTTCCGGATCGAGCGCTTCCAGAAGAGCAGCTGATGGATCGCCGCGAAAATCTGTTCCTACTTTGTCGATCTCGTCGAGCATAAAAATCGGATTTTTCGTTCCGGCTTGTTTGATTCCTTGCATGATTCTTCCCGGCATGGCGCCTACATAGGTTCTCCGATGTCCTCGTATTTCGGCTTCGTCACGGATTCCGCCGAGAGAAATTTTAACAAATTTTCGTTTCAGGGCACGGGCAATTGATTTACCAATGGAAGTTTTTCCTACCCCGGGCGGTCCGACAAAACATAAAATGGTCGGTTGGGCATTCTTTTTCTTTTGTTCGACTTCAGAATCTGGAGCTGTTGTGGTGATACGTATTTGTCTTTTTAATTTATAAACGGCCAAATACTCCAAAATTCTTTCTTTAATTTTACTTAAGCCAAAATGATCTTCATTTAAGATTTTCTCTGCTTCTTTAATATCAACGTTATTAGGACTGGATATCGACCAAGGCAGTTCCAAAAGTACGTCTAGATAGGCACGAATATAAGAAGCCTCAGGATTATAAGGAGACATTTGCTCGAGTCTTTTAATCTCTTTATCGCATTTATCTTGGACTTCCTTTGGCATGAGAGCTTTTTTCATCTTATCGCGAAGCTCTCTAATCTCTTTGTTTTCATCTTCTCCCAACTCTTTTTCGATGGTTTTCATTCTTTCGCGAAGCATTGTCTCGCGGACCGATTTGTCAAAGCGCTCTTGCGTTTTAACGGAAATTTTTCGCTCGATCTCGAGAACCTTGACCTCTCTAGAGAGCAACTCATTGATTTTTTCCAATCTTTTTTTAACATTGCTTTCTTCAAGTAATTCTTGTTTTTCGGACGGCTTAACATCTAAAACTGAGGCGATATGATTAGAAAGATTAAGAGGCGGCAATCCAGAGACAATATTCATAAAAACCAGAAAATCGACCTGTTTTCCCAAATTGACCGCTTTTTTAAACTCTTGCGTGATATGGTTGGCCAAAGCAGTAATTTCTTCATTTTGTTCCAATACTTCTAAAACCGTTTCGACTTTTACCAAAAAATAGGGATCTTCAGCATCAAACGATTTAATTTTTACTCGACTAAGCCCTTTGATAAGCGCGCTGATATTGCCCGTTTGCTCATCTTTAATCATTCTTTCGATATGGGAAAGAGTACCAAAACCATAAAGGTCTTCCGTTTTTGGATTATTGTTATCAAGCTGTCTTTGTAGCACCAAAACTACCTCGCGATCAGAAGCGTAGGCGGCCTCCAAAGCCAAAACTGATTTAGGCCTTCCAAAGGTTAAAACTGTCTCGGTATGAGGAAAAATCACTCCGTCTCGTATGGGAATAAGTGGAATTATTTTGTCCGAAGAAAAGCTGGGTAATAAATCCATAGTTTTAGCAGTCTAACAGATATAGTGCTAAATGTCAAGGCGGTGAAATAGAATCTTTATAAGATATGATACTAAAAAACCAACAAAAAATCCGACCATTACATCTATTTCATAATGTAGTCCGGCTAGAACTCGACCCATGCCAACCGCCACTGCCAAACCGATCAGAATTAATCCCATCTTTTTGTACTTCCAAAAAACAGTACCAGCTGTCGCCATAGCTATGGCAGCGTGTCCAGAAAAAAAACTATTATCTTTCACTGTTAAAGCCGTCGGATATAAAAGTTTAGTAGAATCAATTATAAACGGCCTTTGCTCGTACCAAAAACTGCCTGCTACTTTTCTTAACAGGTAGGTAATTGCTACGCTAATAAAAATTTTTAGACAGGTTTGATAGTCGCGCTTTTTAAGAAAATAGAAAATCGGCAGAAGGAGAAGAAACACAAGATATTCGGAGACGAAGCGGATGAAAACTATATACATTCACTTATTATTACACATTAAGAAGTTTTTTGACCAGATGAACATCGGTTTCGAGTTGTCTCTTCAAGGCCTCAACATTGATAAAGTTGGTGGGCTTCCGAATAAAATTTAAAATTCTAAATTCGATTACTTCATTATAAATGTCTTTGTCAAAATCCAAAATATAAATTTCTAACACATCGGTTTTTTCGCCAAGAATAAGGCGCGGGCCAAAAAACAACGCTCCTTGATATGAGGCATTTCGGTATCTAACTTTACAAGCATAAACACCCTTTTTATGCCGAGATGTTAAAATCAGAGGATCAAGATTGACGGTCGGAAATCCAAGCGTCCGGCCTAGCTTTTGACCACTCAAAACTACTCCCCTAAACCAGGATTTTTTTTTCATTACTTTTTAAAAACAGCGACCTGACGAATTGCTAACGAAAGCAAAGCAATGCCAAAAATCTGGGTTAACGACAAGCCTTTGTGGTAATAAAAATAATCGATTAAGACTGCCGAGGCTGGCCAAACCAGTTCACAAATTGTCGTCACCCTAGCCGGTGTCTTTTTTAATCCATAATAATAGATGGCAAGCGCCACTAATCCCGTAGAAAAGGTGATCATTAAAAGCGTTAGCCATTGCGAACTGTTAAGAGAAAAAAGGCTGGGAATTTGATTTTGGAAACCGATAATCAAGAAAGCAAATACCGGTGCTAAATAAAAACGTAGAGCAGTACCCGTTAGGAAAGAAACCTTATTGAGAACATATTTAGAAATCGCCGTCGAGCTTCCCCACATGAAACCAGCAAGTAAGGCAAATAGTCCCGCCATAACGGTACCCTTTCCCGTGGCTAAATTTATGGTTAAATCTTTAAAATTAATTAAATAGGCAGCAATTAGGGCTATAACTGCCCAGAAAAGAAATTTTTTATTGACTTTCTCCTTAAGAATAATTGCTGCTGCGGAAATCGCCCAGATCGGCTGAATTTGTTGTAAAATCACTACCACTGAATATTGAGTGTAGTTAATAAGTCCAAGTGCTGCAGTATAAAGAATCGTTCCCAAAGCACCCGAGAACAAACTCACGACGGAAATCGCCAGCCATTCTTTGCGGGTTAGTTTTTTTAAATCAGCAAACCAGCTGGTAATAAAGAATAGTAAAACTATTGCTCCGAGGAAGTGTTCATAGAACACTACCACCGCCGGAGGCAAAGAATATAAACTAATTCTCAGTACCCCATCCAAACTCCATAGCAGGGCTGCGATGATAACAAATAGTGGCCCAAAATCTTTTATTTTATTTAACATGTATCTCCTTTTAATACTTAATATTTTATTTATTCCAATAAAAAACCCCTTGTTTAGGGGTTTATCCACAAAAAAACAAATACTCCTTTCTTCATCCCGACTATACGGTCGGCCCTGGAATTTCACCAGATCATCCCCGATAAACGAGGTCGTAGGCTTTACTACCGATGTTGAATTTCACTAACCCCTAAGGAATGTATTAATGATAACAAAATTTTTTTTATTTGTAAAGGCTATGTTTTACAATATATTTTTCAATTTGTGGCAAAACCAGTCCTTTTATGGATAGTCCAAGTTTTACCATTTCCCGAATTTTCTCTGAAGAAATATCAGAAGTTGTTAGTAATTTGTCGCGGGTAGTATAAAAATCATCAGGAAGTTCACCAATAGGCCAGCCGACTCGGGGAAAAACCAAAATGCGCATTTTTTTAACAATGTCACTAGCTTTCTCCCAAGTAAAAAACTCCTGATACAAATCTGAGCCAATAATCCAGGAAAAATCGTGGTGAGAGTATTTTTGTTTAATAATGTCCACGGTTTCGTAGGTGTAATTTTTTCTTTTTAGTTTCATTTCCAAATCAGAAACGCTTATTTTATCATTCTCCATCATTTTGGCCATATTGAACCGATGCCTAGAAGTAATCGCCGGCTTTTCCCAAGGATGGGCAAAGTAAGGCACAAGCCAAACCTCCTCGTTGTCGGTAAAAGAAAGTACTTGTTGGCAAATCAATAAATGTCCGAGGTGAGGAGGATTGAAACCTCCGCCTAAAATGGCAATTTTCATATTAACACTAGGTATCATAGGGTACTGAGCCAGCACATGGTATCCACTCCATGGTCCTAAATCTACAGATACTCGATCAAGAATGATCGGTGGAACTATTCTCATTTTAACATCAATGTCTGTCAAATACTCCTGTACTTTCTGAAATGGTGTTTTTCC
>JACPZF010000083.1 GCA_016195615.1 Candidatus Gottesmanbacteria bacterium
ACGGCTTAATTCCTGGCTTAAAAGCTTTTGGAGGATTAGATTAAGAAGAGACTATCATTCTGCCATGTTCAAGGCTTTCGTCTATTTGGCACTTATTATTGTCTTAATAAGAAATTAGGAGTTTTGAAATGACCTTATTGTTAAAAACATTAAGGAATTTTATTTTTTTAAATAAAATTATTCCATGGTTTGTTCGGGGCCGCGGTTTCGGAAGGCGTCGATAAAAGCCATAATCCTTTTTTCTGCAAAATCATTGAATTTATCAATTCGGCCCCAGGCAGTTAAAGCAATTTTGGTATCAAGGCTTGGTCTAGGAACAACGATTAATTTTTTCAACCCCTTAGCGTTAGCTAAATCTGTTATTTTTTTAAGCAAATCCCGGCAAGAGGGATCATTTTTGGCTAGTTCTGCCGAGGGTGAACTATTTGTCCCCGTAGCCGCTGGTTGGCAATTATAGGAAATAATGACATATCCATGTTCCAAAGAATGGACGAGTTGATCATCAACCAGCGGTGTGTCATAAATTCCCGCCTTTTCCCAATTGCCGTAGTGCGGACCGGAAGTAGGAGGATTGCTGTTGTAGGTAACTTTTGTACCATCAGGAACGTGTTGTCTGCCCAAATCAGGAACCGCTTGTCCGGGTTGGGGTGTGGAAGAGGATTTGAAAAGAAGATATGATCCGTAAATAACAAGTAAAAGGACAATACCCAGGAAAATAAATTTTACGGTATTATTGCTGCCTTGTTGTTTTTGCCCGAGTTCTTTTTTTTGCTCGCGATATTGTCTTCGGCGCTCAGAGCGGGAAAGAAATTCTTGGGTTTCCATAAAGATTAATTATAGCACGAGCAAGATAAGTAAATTTTTTATTTCTTAACTTTATAATGAAGCAAAATAGTATCAGCGTTGGTTTTTTGCATTGCCAAGAATTCTAATTTCAGATTAAAAAGATCCGGATGGAAAACAGGAATGCCGTTTCCGATAATAACAGGTTCGACATTTAAAATAATCTCATCAATTAAATTTAATTTAGCAAAAGACGAATTAAGAGTAGCTCCTCCGGTTAAAGTGATACTTTCAAAGTCCTCACTTTTTAGTCTATCCAAAGCCTCCTGAGGAGAAGAGACGAAAGTAAAATCCTTGTTTTGGAAAGAGGTGCTATTATTCGTCACCACAACGATCCTAAGACCTTTTAAGGCTTCTAGATACTTTTTATCCCAAGTCATTAAATTCTCGTAAGCTTTTCTCCCAAAAATAAAGTTGCCACTTTTTCTAATAACATCTAACCAAAGTAGCCAACTACCATGGGATATAAAATCTTCCTCACCTTTTTCGCGGGAAATAATGCCGTTAAGAGACATTGACATCCACAAATTTACAGCCATTTTTATATCATTTACCTCTGTTAATCGTTCGGCAATTCCGTTAAATTGAACACCGATTTTTTTATCGGTAACTTTTTGTCTGGAATCAACGATTGTACAGGCTACATTTTGATTTTTGGTAATGTTTTGACAATGAGTAGTTGTAGGTTTGCTGATAAAGTAAAAATTTAGATCGTCATCAATAGCAAAATAAACCGTACAATTCCAAATTTCATTTCCCAAGGTTGCAATAGAAATTAAATGTTGTGATTTAAGATAATTTTGTAAGATTGGAAAATTTTTTCCCATTTTACTCCAGTTCAAAGACCACTGTCACGGATTTGGAGATGGTTTGGGAGCCGGGTTCGATCGGAGCGCCGCCGCCTCCACCGCGTTCGGCAGCCATGATGGGATAGATTTTAGTTTGCGAAATTCCTTCCGTAACGCTAATTACTTTGCCTAATTTTTTCCCGCCGGCCATGGCAATTTTTTCAGCCTTTTCCCTGGCGTTTTTCATGGCGTCATCTAAAAGAGAAGTTTCGGGCTGGATGGTATTGTCAATCGTAAAGTTGGGACCGTAAACATTAGTGGCTCCACCTTTGGTTAAAAGATCTGTCAATTCCGAAGCGCGGCTTACATCGCGGAGAGTCACCAAAACCGTGTTATTCACCTGCCACTGACCAGGCTTTTGTTTTAGTACGCCGTTGTCATAGTAGGTTTGTTGGCTCTGATAGACTGAGAGATTTTGGGTTTTAATATCCTCTTTTTTTATACCAAAATTTTTCACGGCTTCAATAATCGCCGTTATTTTTTGGCTCACTTCATCAACTGCCTTTTGCTTGTCGTCATTAACGGCTGAAACGCCGACATTAAAAGAAGCTATTTGGGCTTGCTGTTTGGACTGGGCTTCGCCAGAGACCGTTACTGTTTCCTGCGCCAGAAATTTAATGTTGCCCCAATTGACGTTTTTCCAAGGAAGAAAATAGAAGCCAAGAAGAAGAACAAGACCTAAAATAATTGGCGACAGGATTATTTTCATAACAATATTACAGTAACATTTAGGATTTTAATTATCAACCCCTTGTCATTGCGAGGAGCGAATGAAACGAGCGACGTGGCAATCCCATCTCGTCATTCTAACTTGTCCAGAATCAGATTCTGGAGTTGTCGCTTCGCTCCTCCCCAGAATGACAATAAAAAGCAGATTGCCACGTCCCGCTTACGCGGGACTCGCAATGACAGATGAAATAAATTTTATTTAAGACAAAAAATACTGCCAACACTGGTAACTTCCAAAAGAGTGACTTCTTGGTTAGAAAAAGCCGACGCGCCGCCGCCGTCGAGATTTAACGCACTAGTAATAGAAACGCTGGTGTTTTTTTGAAATTGCAAAAGCAGGTTTGGTAAATCTTCCAAATACGGTCCCTGAAGCGGCGAATCCTGGTCATAAATGGCTAAAAAATAAACCTCTTTTTTAGGCGTAGTTAGCACCACCATGCGTCTGGCCAGCTCATCGTTTTTAATCAATAATACTTGCGGATTACCGCCGTTCCAAAGCAAAGGGCCTGATTGCAAGGCCAGATGTAATGATTTACGAGGAGCGCTATTAGCAATATCGGCTATGCCATCGGTCGTAATAAAGAAAAAGCCATTAAAGAGACTACTAATTAATTCTGAATTTATGATTTTGCCACCGCTTACAAATAACCCTAGATGGTGATCGCTTTTATCGTAAAAGCCTGCGTTTATCAAATTTTGGCAGCTGTAAGTTTTTTTTAGTCCTTCGGTGGTTTTTTTCTCGGCTAAATTAGAATAAAGCGAAAGACGATTTAAGTCACTAACTTTAATCCAGGAAACCTGGTAATTTTTACCAGCCATCATTACTTCGGTTGTTTGTTTTAAGATAGGAGTCGGAGTAGGCGTCGCCGTAGAAGATGATTCCGGCGTCTTAAGCGGCGAGGTGGTTTTGGTTACAAAATTGGAGTACAGTCGAATAAACAAAACTGCGGAGAAAAAAACCAGTATAAAAAGTATTTTTTTCATGTGAGCTATTCTACTATAATTGCGTCTAACTCGATATAATAGGCAATGTTAAAATAAATTATGCTGACATCAAGCCAAGTCTATAAAGGAAAATATTTAGAGGTTTTAACGTTACCCGTAGGCCAGATGCAAGCTAATTGCTATTTGGTAGTAGATAAAAAAAGCTCAAGTTGTTTAATCATCGATCCTGGAGATGACGCCGAATATATCGAAAACATTATTAGTGATAAAAAGCTAAAACCAATTAAAATTATTTGCACCCACGGACATTTTGATCACGTTGGTGCGGTCTTAATATTAAAACTGGCTTACCAAATACCTTTTTTAATCAATAAAAAAGACGAGTTTCTTTTTAAAAAAGCCAGAAATTCTGCCAGTCATTTTGTCGGGATTGATATCGGACCAGCGGTGAAGATTGACGACTTTTTAAAAGAAGACGAATTAGTAAATATTGATAATATTAAGCTTAAAGTTATCGAGAGTCCGGGCCATACGCCGGGAAGTATTTGCCTATATTTAAAGGCAGAGAGCCTTATTTTTACCGGCGATTTGGTTTTTAGCGGCGGCATGGTAGGCAGAGTTGATTTTTCTTACAGCAGCAGTTCTGATTTGCAAAAGTCTTTGCAAAAAATATATAAGTTGCCAAAAGAGACCCTTATCTTTCCGGGCCACGGGGAAGTTTTTAGATTATCAGCTGCGGTTTAGTTTATTAGCCAAATCGGTTATTTGCTGGTATAAACTCTCGTCGCTTCTTACCATATTTTCTTCTTCCTGGGTCAGCCACTGGTTTGATTTTACTCTTTCTAATATTTTAGCGACGTTTTCTCTTCTTTCGTTTAAAAGTTCTAATAATTTTTTTAAAACCTCTTGATTAATATTATTATTCCCTTTGGCTTTTTCCCAGGAAGGGATAACCTCGTTTAAGTTTTGTAAAACAGTTTCCCAACCACTTATTATTTTAACGGAATAATTAGGCGGTTTATAACCGGCTAAGTGAGCAACAACAATTTGTACGGGGCAGCCGTTGATTTGGCCAATACTAGCGGCAATGCCGGTTTCTTGGAAATCAGGATTGAGAAGAAAATTTTTAGCATCGGGAAATTGCCAAAAGTTTTCGATTAATTCGTCGGCTTCATAGTAACCCAGAGTCGGAACCTCTCCCCAAACAATATTACTGTAACCAACATCACTCATGGCCTTTTTCATCGTATAGCCGCTTTTGGTGGCTTCAAAAGAAAGATCGTTGAATTTAACAATTACTTCGGCCCGCTTTTGGGACGAGAGGGCAAGCTTACTTTGAAAGACCAATGGTTTGACGCCAGCCTCTCTCCTTTTACTATTTAGAAGCGCCAAATATTCATCGCTAGAAAAAATAGGTTGGTTGGCATTTTTCATATCAGACGAAGTATCGCGCCAGTGATTTTTTAAATCTTCCTGCTTAGTAATTGGTATAAGCGTGTGAATATCAGTCGTTTTTATTAAGCCCAAATCGAAGCGTGAATCATTACTGCCCTTTCTATTATCGCCCATCACAAAAACGTGTTCTTTGGGAATGATAAAAGCTTCGCAGTCGCCTAAAAAATTGCCGCCGTACGTAGACCTGGCTTTGGCAATATATGGCTCGGTAATAATTTTATCATTTAATTTAACAAAGCCGTCGCGAATTTCAATTTTATCTCCGGGCAGGGCGATTACTCTTTTAACAAAACCAGAGTTGATAACACTAGACCCAGAAGATTCTTTGGCGACAATTTCCTCGGTTTTGGCGTTACTGAAAAAAACAATATCGCCTCGTTCTAGATGATAACCGCCGTATCTTTTGCCAAACAAAACAATGCCATCGGGATAACGAATTGTGCTGTGCGAGCCGACAATTTCGCTCTCTCTTTCGAGATTGGTTTTCCCCTTTCCTTTAGGAAAAGTCGGATACATCGAACCGGTTCCCGAGACATAATCAATTTCGGAGTTAGGAAAAAGACCGCTTTGGCGATAAAAAACAATAGAGACAACTATTAAAAAGATAAAGAATAATTTTTTGTTAATAAAATTCATGTGAAAAATGGAATTTGACTATTTAAAAAGTAATTATATAATTATATAAGAATGAACAAATATCTTATTGAATTTATCGGAACTTTCTTTTTGGTTCTAACGCTCGCGCTAACGGCTAATCCCATCGCGGTGGGCGCGGTTTTGGCAGCCATGGTTTATATGGGTGGATATATCTCGGGAGGCCACTACAATCCGGCGGTGACGCTGGCCGTACTTATCAGAGGAAAAATAAAAATGCAGGAAGCAGTAAACTATTTTATCGTTCAGGTTTTAGGCGCCTTTGTAGCAAGTTTCAGCTATTTTTTAATCACCAGTAAAATTTTTATTCCCAAACCCAATCCTAGCTTTAGTTTATTAGCAACGGGCCTGGTAGAATTTCTTTTTACTTTTCTTCTGGCCTTTGTAGTTCTTCATGTTGCCACATCGGAAAAAAATAAGGGTAATCAATACTTTGGTTTGGCAATTGGACTAGCGCTCTTAGTCGGTGGTTTTGCCGGAGGCAAGATCTCAGGAGCAGTTTACAATCCAGCCATTGCCGCCGGCTCGATGCTTTTTGATTTTGCCAATCTGGCAATCTATCTTCCGACGCTAGTTTTATATCTCGGGATGCAGCTTTTAGGCGGGCTATTAGCCGGACTAGTCTATAAAGCCACTAGTTAGTCAAAAATGGAAAATCAGCCGACGGTCGAATCTAATAATCTTAAGCAATATTTCACTTTTAAATACCTTTTTGTATATTTCTTTTTTGCGTTAATGATTTTTGCCATAATGTGGTTTTTTTTATTTAAATCAGATACCAGCGTTAAAAAAAGTACAATTTTAAAAAGCACAGTTACGCCAAGCCTTTCCCTGGTTGGAAACAAAACAACTGCACCTAGTTTTGCAAATAGAAACAAGGAAATGACCATCGAGTTAAAGCAGGTTAACGATTCTAAAGAGATTGGAAAATCGATGCTGAAAAATTTGGGTGATAAAACCGAAATTATCATCGACCTGTTGAATTTTCAACTCGATAGGCCGCAACCGGCGAGAATTCATGAAGGAACTTGCCCGGTACCTGGTTTTCCAAAATTTAACCTAAGTGACGTTGTTAACGGTTACTCCATTTCTACCATCTCTGCCTCGCTCGAAGAAATATTAAACCTGCGGCCGCTATCTATCTATATTGTCAAAATGGCCAGTACCCCTCGCGAATATGTCTCCTGCGGCGATTTGAAATAACCCCTTTTTTTCGCTAGAATAGGTCTTGTTTTATGAAAATTGCCGTATTGGGTTCCATTACGATCGATTTAATCACCAAAGTTCCCAAAATTCCTCACGAAAATGAAGTAGTAATTTCTGAAGGGCTACGTCTTTTACCGGGTGGAAAAGCAGCTAATACAGCTATTGCCTTATCACGACTAGGAAGCGATTCCTACATGTTGGGAAAGATAGGGAATGATGGTTTCGGAAAGAACATTAAAATGATTTTTAAAAATGAAAAAGTAAATATGGACTTTGTTGATATCGATTATGTTGTGCCAACAGGTACGGTGTTAGTAAATGTAGACCAACAAGGTCAAAATACGATCATAGTTAACGAAGATGCCAATATTCGGATAACTACAAAATCTATTGCAAATTTTTTAAACAAAAAGGTCATTTCAAAACTCCTAATTTCTTATTAAGACAATAATAAGTGCCAAATAGACGAAAGCCTTGAACATGGCAGAATGATAGTCTCTTCTTAATCTAATCCTCCAAAAGCTTTTAAGCCAGGAATTAAGCCGTTCC
>JACPZF010000074.1 GCA_016195615.1 Candidatus Gottesmanbacteria bacterium
GAATGGCTGTCTGAAAATGAAAGAGAAATAAGCTATGAAAAATAAAAACATAGAAGAAGCAGTAAAAGTAATAAAGCAAGGCGGCATTGTTATTTTTCCGACCGATACCGTTTGGGGAATAGGTTGTAGAATAGATTTAGCCCCAAGTATTGAAAAACTTTACCGTCTGCGAAAAAGACCAAACGAACAAGCAGCTCCAGTATTGGTTTCTTCTAAAAACCAAGCAACAGAATATTTTTTAGCCCTACCAAAAGAAGTAGAAAAACTTCTCGACGACTACTGGCCTGGAGGACTAACGGTCGTTTACAAGGCCCAAGTGGATAAAATTCCGTCGCTAATTAGAGGGAATTCTGAGACAATTGGTTTAAGGATGCCAAATCATAAAGACTTACTATACCTTATAAGTAGTGTTGGCGTACCAATACTAGGTCCTTCAGCCAATTTTCACGGAGAGAAAACGCCAGTTAGTTTTTCGGATTTGGATCGAGAATTAATTAAAAAAGTGGATTTTGTCCTAAGTGGAGAATGCACTGGCAATATGGCTTCAACAGTAATTGATTGCACTAAAACTCCCTGGCAGGTCTTAAGACAAGGAGCGGTAAAAGTATTAAGTATTAAGTATCATGCAAAAGATTTTATACATAGATACAACTGATAATCAAAAAGTTTTAGTCAGTATCAATGGGGAAGAAAAGCTGACGGTGAAAGCAAAAGTAACCATTCTAAAAGCGCAAATAGTTCTACCGTTGATTGAGAAACTGCTCAAAAAAAATGGTATAAAGCTTTCGGAAATTACGGAAATAAAAGTTAACATTGGACCAGGCTCTTTCACCGGGATTCGCGTTGGACTTTCGGTAGCTAATGCCTTAGCATATGCTTTAGGAATAAAAGTTAACGCTAAAGATCAGGAAACGGACGCGTTTTATACCTAAAAAATATGAAAGTTTTAGTGACAGGCGGCGCCGGCTATATCGGAAGCCACATGGTGGAAAGACTCCTTGGAAATGGCATTGAAGTTGTGATTATCGATAATCTAACCTATGGACACAAAGAAGCAGTTTTGACAAAAGCAAAATTAATCGTCGGCGACTTAGGAGATATTGAAAGCATTACCAAGTTATTTGACGAACACAAATTCGACGCTGTTTTTCACTTTGCCGCCTTCATTTCCATGGCCGAATCAGTCGAAAACCCTAAGGTTTATTTTCGCAACAACGTTTTTTGCGCCCAAAATCTTTTGGACGCGATGGTGCAATTTAATGTCAAAAAATTAATTTTTTCTTCAACCGCCGGTGTTTACGGCAATCCCAAATCCCTTCCTATTTCTGAAGAACACGAATGTAATCCTACTAATCCTTATGGCGAGTCGAAATTAATGGTAGAAAAAATTTTGCACTGGTATGATCAGGCCTATGGTTTAAAATCCGTCAGTCTTCGCTATTTCAACGCCGCGGGTGCCAGCCTAAATGGTAGCAATGGTGAAGATCATGATCCAGAAACTCATATTATACCGCTAGCGATTAAAACGGCCTTAGGCGGAAATAGTGCTTTTGAAATCTACGGTCATGATTATCCCACCAAAGACGGAACTTGTGTTAGAGATTACATCCACGTTATCGATTTAGTCGAAGCGCATTTGTTGGCACTTGAGAAACTAAGTCAACAGGAAAAAAGTAGAATCTACAACGTTGGTACGGGAACCAGCTATACCAATAAAGAGGTCGTGGAAATGGTCAAAAAGGTAAGCGGCGTTAATTTCCCGGTTGAAATGTCGACGAAGAGACCAGGCGATGCAGTGGAGTTGGTTGCCTCATCGGAAAAAATTAAAAAAGAACTTGGTTTTGTACCAAAATACAGCGATCTGGAAACCATTATCAAAACCGCCTGGGATTGGCACAAAAGCCACCCGAATGGTTTTAATAAATTTGATATCTTGACTAGACCTAAAATATAGATTAAACTTTTTGAGAAAGTGAGTCCTGAAATGAGTTCCTACAGTTTGAGTAGTCATTACTACTCTGGCGTTATTCCTCATCCAGAATTAGATCGCTGGGAGTTATCTTTTTATCAAAAATTTTTTCCCAAATCCGTTTCTTCGATTGTTGATTTAGGTTGCGGAAGTGGAGAATTTTTATTCCTAAGCCAAAAAATCTATCCAAAATCTATTGGTATCGATCTTAACGAAGGATCCATTAAAACGTGCCAAGATAAAGGGCTAAATGTAAAAAAGCAAAATGCCGTCGATACCCATCTTGAAGAACATGTCTATGATATAGTTCGGGCACAAAATATTTTAGAACATTTACAAAATCCTCAAAAACTAATTCTTGAAGCAAAAAGATTATTAAAAGTACATGGATTTATAGTTATACACGTTCCCACGAACTTTTCTACCAATTACCCTATTACCAATTTTTGGGATGACTATACCCATGTTCGGCCTTTTACTAAAAGGTGCCTATACCGCTTACTTTCTGATTTTAATTTTAAAATTATTTATTTGCGAGGCTACACTTTGGGCAGAAATAAGTTTGAATCCTGTCTGGGAAAAGTTTTAGAAAAATTCATTCCTTTTAATTGGTTTGCGGTTGCCAAAAAAATGTAAAGCTGGTGAGCCTATGGATAAATTTATAAGATCTTTATTGATCTTAATGTTTTTTATAATTGCTTTTTTGGTAAAGAACCCGTTCCTACCAAACAGAGTCATTTATTCTAGCGCTACGAATTTTTTTACTTTAATTATTACTGCCCAAGATGCCATACCGGACAATTATTCGGTGTCTTTAATTTTCGACCATAAAAAATTGGTTGACCAAGGTAAATCTCTGCCCGGAGGCGATGATATTAGAATATATTACGACCAAACTGGAAGTTATGCTGGCAACGAACTACAGCTCGATCGCTCGTTAGATATTTCAAGCAACTGGAATGATAATGCCACTAAGATTTGGTTTAAATTACCATCCTTTTTGGCTGCCAGCGCTATTGACTCAACACATTATCGCCTTTACTACGGAAACGATATTATTGGCCAACCACTGCAAGATAAATCAAAAATTTTTGAGTATTGGGACGATTTTGATGATGGTAATTTATCCAAATGGACAATCGATGCGGGAAGCTGGCGTGAGGAAAATGGTCTTTTGAAAGCCGAAAGCGGCGGGGCACAAATAAGAAATAGTTTGGTAAATATTACTGATGCCGTCGTCGAGACAAAAATTAACTTCATTAACTCCGGTCAATATGTAGGAATTTTTACTAGATCTTTAGATTTTAATAATTTTTATCTGTTTGATAGAGATGGGAATGCTAATGATTGGAGACTCTATCGCAATTTGAATAACTGGGCTTTACTAGCTAACAGTCAAAATTATCCCGCGCCACAAAATAACGATATCTTAAGAATTAAAAATGTCGGAAATTTAATTTCAACCCAAATTAACAATCAAGATGTTTTTTTGCTTCGAGATACTGAAAACGTTACTGGCAATAGGGTAGGTCTTTTTGCTAACGGCCCTAACTCTTATACTGAATTCGCTTATTTTCTGGTTCGTAAGGCAGTGGAAAACGAACCGAAACTAACCCTAGGAGCAGAAACAACAATAACAGCTACATCTACGCCTAGTCCAACAATGATTCCAACTCCCTCCTCAACTCCAACTCCTTCTTTAACACCATCTCCGACGGTTACTACCACGCCTACCCCAACCCCGAGTGTCACCCCAACACCTGTTGGTCCAAAGATGATTGCTGCAGAAACACAAGATTTAGATAACAACGGAAAGATTGATCATATCGAAATTATTTTCGATAAGGACTTAAATGGGACCACGGTTACCAATGCCGATTTTACCGTTTCTTCCTATCTACTTAGCTCAAACCAGCCAGAAGAAACCAATGGGGTGGTCGTTCTTCAGGTTTGGGAAGGCGTTTATTTTGACACCGGCGCCACGCCCGAAATTACCCTTAGAGACCATGGCGTAAAAGACCTCGACGGCAATTGGAACAATTTAATGTCTATTAAAACAGAGGATAAAATCGGTCCTTACATTCTTCTTACCAATCCTGATAAGAATATCCTTGATTACAATTCCGCAATTAAAATCTCCGGTATCGCTTCTGATTTTTCATCTTCCGAAGACGCTGTGGCGACAGATGTGAAGTTAGATTACAAAGAATCTTCCCAAAGCGATTGGAAAAATATTGAGGTGATTAATAATAACTCTTTTCTTGAACCATTTGAGTGGAATCTTACGGGGTGGACGCCGCCACATAACGGAGTTTTTGATCTTAAAATTAGCGCCAGCGATCTTCGTGGGAATATCAGCGAATTAATATTTAAAAGTATCAATTATGATAACAATTTAGCTATTAGCTTAACGCCCACCCCTACGGCTACTTCAACACCTACTCCAATTCCAACATTAACAGCCACGCCAACGATAACGGTAACACCTACTATAACTCCAACACCCAGTTCAACACCTATTCCTACTCAAAACTTTTATAATCCCGTAAACAACATTACTTATTCAACCCCAACTCCAACACCACCGGACCCTTGATCACATACGGCTTGAATTTCTTGGCGCCCGCGACCGCC
>JACPZF010000075.1 GCA_016195615.1 Candidatus Gottesmanbacteria bacterium
GCTAAAAGCTTCAAAATATCTTCAGCATTAACGTTGCCGGCCAATATGGTGGAAACTTCATGAAGACGGTTTTGGACCGACCTAGCTTGATCTTCTAGGTCTTTGGCACTTTTAACAATCGCTTGCTTTTGTTTAATGCTTTCGTGGAGGTCGGAAAGAGTCCGATCAAGCCAAAAACGCGAAAGGAAAGCGATTAAAACTATGAGCTCCGTAAAAATGACAATGTAGCGGCCGACGGTTAAGGCCCATTTAAGAAAACGCCCCGCCGGAGTTCTTTCTAGGTCCTCGGTGGGCATCAGATTGATGTTAATCTTTGGTAGTGGTGTTTGGGCAGGCATGAAAATAATTCAAAAGTTAAAATTCAAAGGTCAAAAATATTTCACTTCTTACTTTTGACTTGCATTTTTGACTTTTGCCTTTTGATCGTTGACTTATCATCAATAGTTACAGTTTCTCGCGGTTTTGCCGATTTGACTAATTTTGCCACTTGCGATTTAAGTCTAGCGGCTTTATTTTTATGGATTAAGTGCCTCTTCGCCATTTTATCAATAACGCTTTGTGTCTTGCTAATATTTTCCGGGGTTGGTTTTTGTCTAACCAGCTTTAGTGTTTTTTTTAGGATTTCTTTTTTTTCCTTATTAACCTTGGTCCGCAACCTATCTTGACGCATCTTTTTTTTGGCCGAGTGAATGACTGGCATATTTTTCCTTTCCTAAATCTGCTGTTGCCACCAACCGTTTTATGATGTTATAGTATGGCATTAGTTTGAGATAATCCGATACTTGATTGATAAAATTCCATAGAACCAAGTCTGACTTGGTCGAACTCGATTATAGCAAAGGGCTAAAAAGGAAGCAATGGTAAAAAATTTCTTTAAAAACAGCGTTAATTTTTTAAATACCAAACAAACCGATATTGTTTCTGCCGCTACGGTTATCATGTTTACCGTAGCGGTTTCCAAAATCTTAGGAGTAATAAAACTGCGTATGCTTTCGGCCCGATTTACCCCTGACGAATTAGGAGTTTATTTTGCTTCCTTTCGCCTACCAAATTTACTTTTCGAATTTTTAGTTTTAGGCGCGCTGACAAGTGCTTTTATACCGGTTTTCACGCGTTTTTTATCGCAAGACAAAAAAGATGAGGCTTTTCATGTTGCTTCCTCGGTCATTAATATAAGTATAGTCTTAACTCTTATTTTTTCACTTCCTATTTTTGTCTTTTCTAAAGAAATTTCCCTGTTCCTAACACCCGGCTTTAATAGTATTCAACTAGAAACCATGGCCTCGTTTACGAGAATTATTCTTATCGCTCAAGTCATTCCTCTTATTATCGGAAACTTCTTAACCGGCATTTTACAATCTTTTAAGCGTTTTTTAATCCCCGCCTTGGCTCCGATTGTTTATGATATCGGTATTATCGTCTGTATTTATTTCCTATCTCCCAAAATAGGACTTTACTCTGCGGTCTACGGCGTAGTTGTTGGATCGATGCTCTTTTTTTTAATCCAAATCCCGATGGTCATTTCTCTGGGATATCGTTTTGGTTTTAATTTTGATTTTTACCATAAAGGCGTAAGGGAGATTGGAAAATTAATGTTACCAAGAAGCATCGGTTTGGCCGCCTCGCAAATTGATGCCACGGTGGATTTAATTTTGGCTTCACTTCTTGGCGCGAGGTCAATTACTATTTTTAATTTTGCCCAAACCTTGCAACTTCTTCCCATTCTTTTATTTGGATCAACTATTTCGCAAGCAGCCCTGCCGACATTGTCCGAGGAAATAAGTGAAGGTAATCCAGAAAGATTTAAAACGACACTTTTAACCAGTCTTCATCAAATTTTATTTCTCGTCTTTCCCGCCAGCATTCTTTTGTTGGTTCTAAGAGTCCCAGTCGTGAGGCTCGCTTTTGGTGCTAAGCTTTTTGACTGGGAAGCAACCATTTTAACCGGAAAAACCTTGGCGGCCTTTGCTATTTCTGTCTTTGCCCAAAGCGGCGTGCAGATTTTGGCTCGCGCCTTTTATGCTATGCACGACAGTAAAACCCCTGTTATGGTGGGAATTTTTTCGGTGGTTTTAAACATCGCCTTAAGCGTTGTTTTTATTTATTTTCTTAAATATCCCGTTTGGGCTCTTGGCATATCAACAAGTATCGCAAGCATCGTCAATGTTTTGGTTTTACTTTTTTTTCTTGATCGGAAAGTACAGGGTTTTGATCGCCAGCTACTCCTTTCTTCGCCTTTAAAAATTCTTTTCGCTTCCCTTATCACCGGAGCTGGTCTTTATATTCCCATGAAACTTCTAGACCAGTTGGTTTTTGATACCACGCGAACTATTAATCTTATTATTCTAACCGGTGTGGTTTCAATTATTGGCTTTTCCGTTTATTTATTCTTGGCGGTGATTTTAAAAATTAGCGAAGCCCGGCTCTTTCTGTCGGGCATTGCCAAAATAGGAAATTTCCGCAAAATTTTAATAACTTCACCAGAAATCATTGATGCTGAAAAACCAAATCCGTAACTTTGCCATTATCGCCCACATCGACCACGGGAAATCTACTCTTGCCGATAGAATATTGGAAATAACTGGTGCGGTCGAAAAAAGAGTCATGCAGCAGCAATTCCTCGATAGCAATCCTATTTCGCGCGAGCGCGGCATTACTATTAAACTGGCGCCAGTTCGTCTTGTCTACCGCCTATCATCTACTATCTATCATCTGAATCTCATCGATACTCCAGGGCACGTCGACTTTTCCTACGAAGTTTCACGCTCGCTTTCGGCTTGCGAAGGGGCCATTTTGTTAGTTGACGCTACCCAAGGTATTCAGGCCCAAACCCTAGCTCATGCTAACTTGGCGAAAAAGTTAGGATTAAAAATAATTCCCGTTATCAATAAAATTGATTTGCCCGAAGTCAAGGTGGAAGAAGTAAAATCTGATTTAGAAAATATCTTTGGTTTTAAAAGAGAAGAAGTTCTTCTGGTTTCTGCTAAAACGGGTGCAGGCGTAAATAAAATTTTAGAAAAAGTTATCGAAATTGTACCTCCTCCTTCTGGCACCGAGTCGCTACCGCTTCGAGCCTTAATTTTTGATTCGGTTTATGACGACCATCAGGGAATTATCGCTTATGTAAAAGTTGTAGATGGTAAAATCTCTCTTTCGGACAAAGATCGCGGCCAAATTAAATTTTTAGAAAGCAGTGCTCTTTCCCATTTTCTTACACTAGGATTTTTCTCACCTAAACCAACACCATCAACCCAACTAGCAACTGGTGAAGTCGGATTTATTGCCACCGGAATTAAAAATCCGGAAAGCGTCAGAATTGGCGATACTTTAACTTTTATACCCAAAGGGCAAAACCCAAAAGCCGGTATTTACCCACTTCCAGGTTATCAAGAATTAAAACCCATGGTTTTTTTAGGCCTTTATCCTAAAGGCGGCGAAGAGTTTTCTAGTTTAGGGATGGCTTTGGCCAAATTACATCTTAATGATTCCTCCTTTTCCTATTCCTCCGAAAGCTCCCAGGCCCTCGGAAACGGTTATCGACTAGGTACTCTTGGCGTGCTTCATGGAGAGATAATCAAAGAAAGACTTTTTCGAGAATTTAATCTGGATTTAGTAACGACCATTCCGACAGTTTCTTACCAATATCAAATCAATAGTAAAATCATTACCATTAATAACGCTAATGATTTGCCGGATTTATATCAAGAACTTTTCGAACCCTGGGTTAAAATTACCATCTTTTCCCCGCAGAATTATTTAGGCGGCGTCATGACTCTTTGTCAGGAAAAGAGAGCCAAACTTATCGATTTGATTTATCTTTCCGGCGGCCAGGTCGAACTCCTTTGGGAAATGCCGCTGTCGGAAATGATTATTAATTTTTACGATAAACTTAAATCGGTTTCTTCCGGTTTTGCAACTCTTGATTATGAATTTTCTGATTATAAAAAGTTTGCCGGTGTCAAATTAAAAGTTTTAATCAATAGTCAGGAAATCGATGCCATGTCTCTTATTGTTTCTCAAGAAAAAGCCTATCATGAGGCCCAAGGTATTGCCCAAAAACTAAAAGAGTTAATCCCTAAACAACAATTCGAAGTACGCATTCAGGTTAGCGATCGCGGCCGGATTTTAGCTTCCCAAACAATTTCTGCCTACCGAAAAGATGTCATTGCCAAATTATACGGTGGCGATAGAACCAGAAAAGATAAACTTCTGGAAACGCAAAAAAAAGGGAAGAAAAAAATGAAACAAATTGGCAAGGTTTCTCTTCCCGACGAAGTCTTTATGGCGTTTTATAAAATTTAAAAGCTATAACTGGCTATAAGTTGTATTACAAAAAGGTATACCATTACTTAACCGACTTTATCACTACGTGTGGAGCAACTTTTGTTTCGGCAAAACGGGTTGAACCGATCATCTTTGGATAAGTCATACTTTCCACCGTAAAACCAACTTGTTCTAAAACTTTTTGATAATCTTCCTCTCGCCAAAAATAATCATCAATAATAAAATGTTTTTTTCCTTTAATGATGATGGGAATTTTTTGTCCGCTTTTTAGGTTTTCTCTCTTTTTATACTGAAAACTGATATAATTTTGACCTATCGCCTTTGAGTTATTAGTAATAATTAGAAAGACTCCTCCGGGTTTTAATATAGCTCTTTAAAAACGAAATGTCAGGTTTTGTAGTATCCTAAAAGAGTGATACGCATTAACCTGTCCGATGATGAAAAACATCTTCTTAAAGGATATTTTACCACATCACCCATAGCGCTTATCC
>JACPZF010000076.1 GCA_016195615.1 Candidatus Gottesmanbacteria bacterium
AGGCCGGGAGGTATAAAATCAATAAAAAACTTGGCCTTAAGATTGAAAATATTGCCGATAATTGGGTACTGACAAAAGAAGACGTCGTTAGTGCGATTAATTATTTAATCGGATTAATAAGGGGTGAGGGAGAAGTCGACGATATCGATCACCTCTCAAATCGCCGTGTCCGCTGTGTTGGCGAACTGGTAAGCGAAAACGCCTTCCGCATCGGCCTTTTGCGGTTGGAACGAACCGTGAGGGAAAAAATGAGCCTTACCCCTCCCAACATTCCTTTAACCCCGAGCCAGTTAATTAACGCGCGGCCGGTAATATCGGCCATCAATGAATTTTTCCGCACTTCACAATTGTCGACCATTCTTGATCAAACCAATCCTCTTTCAGAAGTTGATAATCTGCGTCGTCTAACCGTTATGGGTATCGGCGGGATTTCGCGGGAAAGAGCTTCGTTTTCCATCCGCGACATCAATACTTCCCAATACGGCAGAATTTGTCCGATTCGTTCGCCTGAGGGACCAAATATTGGTCTGGTTACCTATTTAACTCTTTATACCAAAGTAAACGATTTTGGTTTTTTAGAAACACCCTATCGAGTGGTGAAAAAATTATCCGGAGGCAAATCGGTGCGTACCAAAGTGACCGAGGAAATCGTTTATTTAATGCCGGATGACGAACAAAATCATTATATTACCCACGCGGGAGTAAATATTGATAGCGATGGCTTTATTAGCGACGAACGTGTCCCCGTTCGTTATAAAGGTGAATTTTTAGAAGTGGCGTCAGAGTACGTCGAATATATTGATATTACGCCCCGTCAGGTGGTCGGAACCTCAGCGTCTCTTATTCCTTTTGTCGATCACGACGAAGCCAATCGGGCGCTCATGGGAACCAATATGCAGTGTCAAGCCGTACCGCTTTTATTGCCATCTTCTCCGATTGTCGGTACTGGCATGGAAGGGGCTGTGGCGGAAAGTATGGAACGCGTGGTTTTGGCAAGACACGACGGAGAAGTTTCATATGTCGACGGTGAGAAAATCGTGCTGAAGATAAAAAATAGCGATAAGAAAAACAGCCTTTCGGATACGGAAACGATCAAAATTGACAATAACCAGGAAACCTATTTTATCGAAAAATTCAGGCGTACCGCCCAAAGCGTTTGTTACTCGCAAAAAGCCGCTGTTTTAGTAGGACAAAAAGTCCAAAAAGGTGATTTACTTATCGACGGACCAGCTTGCGATAACGGCGAATTGGCCCTAGGACAGAATTTAAAGATTGCTTATATGAGTTATGAAGGCTTAGGTTATGAAGACGCGATTGTGATTTCGGAAAGATTGGTAAGAGACGATGTTTTGACCTCTATTCATATCGAAGAGTACGAAGCCAGCGTCGTGGATACAAAACTTGGTGCCGAAGAAACCACCAGAGATATTCCTAATGTTGGCGAAGAAGACTTGGCCAATTTAGACGAAAACGGTATTGTCGTTATTGGCGCCGAAGTGGGTCCTAACGATATTTTGGTGGGAAAAATTGCTCCCAAGGGTGAAACCGAGTTATCAGCCGAAGAAAGATTGCTTCGCGCCATTTTTGGCGAGAAAGCCAGAGAGGTACGCGATACCTCGCTTCGAATGCCCCATGGGGAAAAGGGTATTGTGGTTGGAGTCCAAATCCTAGATCGCGAAAAAGGCGATGAGCTGGAGCCCGGTACTAATCGTTTAATCAAAATCAAAGTCGCCCAGATCAGAAAAGTGGTCGTTGGTGATAAACTGGCGGGACGTCATGGCAATAAAGGTGTAATTTCTAAAATTGTTCCCGAGGGCGACATGCCTTATCTAGAGGATGGTAGTGCCATCGACATTATTATTTCGCCTCTATCGGTTTTGGCGAGAATGAACTTAGGACAGCTTTTGGAAGCCCACTTGGGATGGGCTTGCGAAGCCCTAAAGACGAAAGTAGGCATACCGGTTTTTGAAAAAGTTTCCGAGGATAAAATTGTGGAAATGCTTTCTAAAGCCAAATTGCCAGTTTCCGGAAAAGCGTATTTAAGAAATGGGAAAACAGGCGAATTATATGAAAGACCAGTCGTGGTAGGAGTTGGCTATATTATGAAATTAATCCACATGGTTGAGGACAAAACTCATGCCCGCTCCACTGGTCCTTATTCCTTAGTAACCCAACAGCCCTTGGGAGGAAAAGCCCAAATGGGTGGTCAAAGACTCGGAGAAATGGAAGTCTGGGCTCTAGAAGCTCATCGCGCTGCCTATACCTTACAAGAAATGTTAACGATAAAAAGTGACGACGTGGTCGGCCGCGCCAAAACTTTTGAAGCAATCGTCAAAGGCATTGATGTGCCAACCGCCAAAATTCCGGAATCGTTTAAAGTGTTGGTTAAAGAATTAAACAGTTTGGGTTTAGATATTACACCGGTTGAGCCGGTGCGAGGAGAATTAGCCTTAGCGCCAATCGAGCCTGCGGCTACTTCGACGGCCTTGCCAGCCGTAGGGACCACCAGTCCGAGCCCGACACCAGCAGTCGCCGCCGATGATGCTAGCAATCCTAATAGTAATAAAACTATCGATAGCAAGGAAGATAATAAAGACAAAAAGAAAGAAAAGGTTAAGGAGTAATATGGCATCAAAAAGCGATATTTTAGCAAACGTCATTGACTTTAAGGGACTGAGAATTAGTTTAGCCTCGCAAGAGATAATTAAAGGCTGGTCGTTTGGGGAAATTTTAAAACCGGAAACGATTAATTATCGTACCCTAAAGCCAGAAAAAGATGGTTTATTTGACGAAAGAATTTTTGGTCCGACCAAGGATTGGGAGTGTTACTGTGGAAAATATAAAAGGATTCGCTATAAAGGCATAGTCTGTGACAAATGCGGTGTCGAAGTGACCCAATCCAAAGTTAGACGTGAACGCATGGGACACATCGCTTTGGCGGCGCCCGTAGCCCACGTTTGGTTCTTTAAAGGAGCACCTTCCAAGCTCTCTTTACTTCTTAACATTACCCCGAGAAATTTAGAATCAGTAATTTACTTTGCCCAATACGTTGTTTTGGGGATTGATGAAGAAGAAAGAAAAAAGGCCGTTTCCTTTCTAGAGGATGAGGCAAAGCGCAAAAAGATGGAATTAGAAAAAACTATTATCAGCGAAAAAAGCGAAATGAGCGCCAAATTAAAAGAGAGCAAAAAAGAACTTAAAAAACAGATTAAAAACGAAGAACAACGCGACATGACATTTTCGGAACTAGAATTGGCGACCAGACAAAGGGTGGTTGCTACCAAAAGTTCGATTGAAGATCAAAAAGTACAAATAGAAGAAATCTATCAAAAGCTTTTAGAGATTGTTAGGGGCAGAAAAGCTTTCGACGTCGTTACCGAAGATGAATACTTTAAGTTGAAAGAATACGGAGTCGGCGAGTTTATGAAACTGGGGATGGGTGCCGAAGCAATTTTAGCGATAATTAAGAATTTAGATATCGATAAACTAGTCGTTAGTCAAAGAGAAGAAATAAAACATTCTACGGGCCCGAAATTCGTGCGTGTGGCCAAAAGACTCAGGCTTCTCGAAGGCATTAAAAGAGCCAAGATTAAACCGGAATGGATGGTCCTGACGGTTTTACCAGTTATTCCGCCTGATCTGAGGCCGATGGTGCAACTAACCGGTGGTAGGTTTGCTACTTCCGATCTTAACGATCTTTACCGTCGGGTAATCAATCGCAATAATCGTCTCAAACACTTAATCAATTTAGGGGCGCCGGAAATCATTCTTCGCAATGAGAAAAGAATGCTGCAAGAAGCGGTTGATGCTTTAATCGATTCGACCCAAAGACCATCTGGCCGAACGGCGATGGCGGCCCAGGCTCTTAAATCACTTTCCGACATGTTGAGGGGCAAACAAGGAAGATTTCGTCAAAATCTACTTGGTAAAAGAGTTGATTATTCCGGCCGAAGCGTCATTGTCGTTGGTCCGGAATTATCACTTCATCAATGCGGACTTCCGAAAGAGATGGCCCTGGAAATGTTTAAGCCCTTTGTTTTAAAAGAAATTATTACCAAGGGTTTGGCTCCCAATGTCAAAAGCGCTAAACATTTACTCGAAAGAAGAACAGCGGAAGTTTGGGATATTTTAGAGGAAATAACCAAGGATCATCCCGTTCTTCTCAACCGGGCGCCGACACTTCATAAATTAGGTATTCAAGCCTTTAAGCCGGTTTTAATCGAAGGCAATGCCATTAGAATCCATCCCTGTGTTTGTGCCGGCTACAACGCTGACTTTGATGGTGACCAGATGGCAGTCCATATTCCTTTAGCTAAAAGTGCTTGTGAAGAAGCCGTAAATTTAATGCTGCCAAAACAAAATCTCTTAAAACCAGCCGACGGCAGCCCCATTACCGTTCCTAATAAAGATATGGCCTTAGGGTGTTATTATTTAACTTCTTTAGATATTCATGGTAAAAAGAACGAGGCGTTAACGTTTTCAGACGAGGAAGAAGTAGTCGCCGCCTATCAACAAGATAAAATTGATATTAGACAACTTATTAAAGTGAGGATAGATGGTAAAATTATTGAAACCACAGTTGGCCGTATATTTTTTAACAGCCTGCTTCCTTCCAGCTTAAGATTTATTAACGAAAGCATTAAAGCGGCCACGATTAAAAATCTTATTACTAAGGCTTTAAATCTTTGTAGTCCTGATGAGGTGGTAAAACTTATTGACGATATTAAAAATATCGGTTTCTGGGGAGCGACCATTTCGGGCGGACTATCTCTTTCCGTATTTGATAACGTCATGCTGCCTAACAAAAAGGAATTAATCAAAGAAACCGAGAAAAAAATTGCCGAGATCGAAAATAATTTAGCGCAAGGACTAATTACTAAAGAAGAGCAAAAACGCTTAAATCATGAACTTTGGATAGAAACAACGGAAAAAATAGCTGATCTGACCTGGGAAAATCTGCCGCTTGATAATCCCGTCCGCATGATTATTCACTCCGGAGGAGCGAGGGCTTCTAAAGATCAATTAAAACAATTGGCGGCAATGCGCGGACTGGTAGTCGATCCTTTAGGCAAGATTGTGGAAATGCCTACTAAATCCAATTTCCGCGAGGGCTTGACGATTTTTGAGTATGTAACATCTACTCGAGGCTCGCGAAAAGGTCTAACCGATTCAGCGCTAAAAACCGCCGACGCTGGTTATTTAACCAGACGCTTAGTTGATGTTTCTCACGCCGAGATTATCAGAATTGAAGACTGCGGTTCCCTAGAAGGAATTACGATTAGCCGGAAAGACCCGCGGCAGGCAAGTTTTGCTTCCCGGATCATTGGTCGCTTTGTCCCTAAAAAAATTGCAGATCCTAAAACCAAAAAGGTAATTATTAAGGAAGATGAAGAAATTACCGAGGAAAAGGTCGAGCTTTTAGAAAAAGCCAAAATAGAAGAAGTGGTCGTACGTTCTCCTTTAACTTGTCAAGCTAAATATGGTCTTTGCGCCAAATGTTACGGCCGCGATTTTGGGCAGAAAAAACAGGTGGAAATCGGTACTCCTGTCGGCGTCATGGCCGCCCAATCGATCGGTGAGCCGGGAACGCAATTGACCATGCGGGTTAAACACGCTGGAGGTATCGTCGGCTTAGACGTCACACAAGGTTTACCTCGGGTAGAAGAGTTGTTTGAAGTCAGAACCCCCAAGGTGCTATCACCAATTACGGAAATTTCCGGCAAAGTGGAAGTTTTAGAAACAGCCGATGGTTATAAAGTAAGAGTTAAAAACACCGTTACTAAGCCGCCAGAAGAACGCGAATATGTAATTCTCTTAACTAGTGAATTAAAAGTTAAGGATGGAGATTTGGTTTCTTCAGGGGATCAATTGGCCAGCGGTTATCTAGACGTCAAAGAAGTTCTCAAGGTTCGGGGACTAAGAGGATCACAGCGCTACTTAATTGACGAAATCCAAAACGTTTATGAATCCCAGGGAATTCCGATTAATGATAAACACTTTGAAGTCATCGTCAAAAAAATGAGCGATAAGGTTCGCATCGAGACTTCTGGTGATACCATTCTTATCCCAGGCGAGATGGTAGACAAGCCGCTTTTTGATGGGGAAAATGCCAAAATCATGGCCGAAGGAGGAGAGCCATCCACGGCGCAAGTAGTCATTTTGGGACTTACCCGAGCCGCGCTTTTTACCGCTTCCTGGTTATCGGCAGCGTCTTTTGAACAAACAACCAATGTTTTAACCGAAGCTTCTTTGCAGGCCTTGGAAGATCCGCTTATTGGTCTTAAAGAAAATGTTATAATTGGTCGGCTCATTCCGACTAATCTTGAAAGAGCCACGATTATCTAATTTTAAAAATTATGCCAACGATTAATCAATTGGTCCGTAAGGGTAGAAAAAAAATTATTAAAAAAATTCGCGTGACGGCGCTGAGAAAATTTTATAGCGCTAAAGATCACGAGTGGAAAAGTTTTTACGCGCCGCAAAAACGCGGTGTTTGCACAGTTGTTAAAACCATGACGCCAAGAAAACCAAACTCAGCTCTTCGCAAAGTGGCTAGAGTCCGTTTATCGAACAAACAAGAAATTACCGCTTATATTGGCGGTATCGGACATGAACTTGCCGAGCACTCGATTGTTTTAGTTCGGGGAGGAAGAGTTAAAGACCTAGCAGGAGTAAAATACCATATCGTCAGGGGTAAATACGATAGTACCGGCGTTAAAGGCCGGAGAAAAGGCCGGTCTAAATATGGCGCCAAAGCAGAGCAAGGAGCAGTAAAAGTGGCCCCGGCAACAACTCCTCCAAGTGATGCCGCAGCCACCCCAGCAAGTTAATCTTTGATCTATATGGCTAGACAAGCAAAAATTAGAAAAAGAAATATTGATCCCGATCCCATTTATGGGAGTCGTTTGGTGACTAAATTTGTTAACCGTCTCATGCGCGATGGTAAAAAAACCGTGGCGCAAAAAGTGGTTTATTCAGTCCTGGCTATCATTTTGGAAAAAACAGGCAAAGATCCTCTAGAAACTTTAAATCAAGCTATTGCCGCCGTTTCGCCGAAGATGGAAGTAAAACCCAGGAGAGTTGGCGGCGCTTCTTATCAAGTCCCGATGGAAGTACGAGGTGATCGTAGAGAAGCCCTAGCTATCAGATGGATTATTGTGGCTGCCCAAAAAAGAAGCCCCAAAGATTTTCTTTCTCAAGATAAAAAAAATCCCATCATGAGTTATAAATTAGCCCAAGAAATGCTCGATGCGATAAAAGGCGTCGGCGAAGCTATTAAAAAACGGGATAACACCCACCGCATGGCAGAGGCCAATCGCGCCTTTGCTCATTTCCGTTGGTAAAACCTTATGGGAACTAATACGCACCCCTATACTCTTGATAAAATCCGAAATATTGGCATTATTGCCCATATCGATGCGGGAAAGACCACCACCAC